>CANMQR010000137.1 GCA_947499925.1 Neisseriaceae bacterium | reverse complement strand
CTTCTTCAAGGTCACTAGGTGCCACGATAATAGTTAATTCACCATAAGCTATATTGCTACTTATTATTTTACTAGAAAGTAAATTTTCTACCGCTTGTTGTAAAACTTGCATCATGCCGTCTTTCTTGCAATAGTTGAATCACGTTTAATCTTGTTTTGAAGTTGGATGATACTATACATTAGCGCTTCAGCAGTTGGTGGACATCCAGGTACATATATATCAACAGGTACAATTCGATCACATCCACGAACAACAGAATATGAATAATGATAATAACCGCCACCATTAGCACAAGATCCCATAGATATAACCCATCTAGGTTCTGGCATTTGATCATATACTTTACGAAGAGCTGGCGCCATCTTGTTACAAAGAGTTCCAGCAACAATCATCACATCTGATTGACGCGGAGATGGACGAAACACAGCACCAAAACGATCCAAATCATAACGCGCAGCACCAACGTGCATCATCTCAACAGCGCAACAAGCCAAACCAAAAGTCATAGGCCATAACGAGCCGGTTCTTGCCCAGTTAATAATCTTATCGGCAGTTGTAGTTACAAAGCCTTCTTTAAGAACGCCCTCTATTCCCATTCCAGAGCTCCCTTTTTCCAAACATATGCAAATCCAGCGATCAAAATCGTCAAGAATATTGACATCACAACAAAACCATACATTCCAAGGTGCTTAAATACTAAAGCCCAAGGAAACAAAAATGCAATTTCAAGATCAAATAATATAAATAAAATAGCAATTAAGTAATAACGCACATCAAATTTCATCCGCGCATCTTCAAAAGCTTCAAAGCCACATTCATATGGAGAATTTTTTTCTGGGTCTGGACGATGAGCACCAATCGCACGACCAGCGACTAAAAGAAGCCCACCCATTATAAGACCGAGAATTATAAAGAATATTATCGGAAAATACTGACTTGATACCATTTACACTTTGCCTTTAAAAAAAATCTTGGTGCCGTCAGTGGGACTCGAACCCACACAACCTTAAGGTCACCACCCCCTCAAGATGGCGTGTCTACCAGTTCCACCATGACGGCTAAAGGAATTATCCCGGGATCTGATTCTTTGTATCTTTGGTTGGCTGTGACGCTACTGGAGCACTAGATGCGGCAGGTGCACTTGATACTACCTTACCATTCACCCCAGCCATCACACCAGCATCTCCAACTTTACCGTTATTGTAAAGTAGCACTAATGCAAAAGTTGTTACAAAGAACACTACAGCAAAAATAGCTGTAGTACGACTTAAAAAATTGGATGAGCCACTAGCTCCAAACAAAGACCCAGAACCGCCGCCAGAACCAAATGTAGCACCAGCATCAGCACCTTTACCATGTTGTAATAATACAAGAACGATTATTGAAAACGCTGAAATAACCTGAACTATCCATACTAAAGTTTTTATAATTTCCATTGTTTTATACTTAAAAAATCAATAAGTGCAAATTGAGACAAAATCACCTGGTTTTAATGATGCACCACCAACTAAAACCCCATCAACTTCTGGTAAATTTAATATCTCAGAGGCGTTACCACCTGAAACACTACCACCATACAATGCCGTTATTTTAGCATGTGGCAAATAATTTTGCACAAATGCCTTAATTAATTTTAATACTTCACTTATTTGTTCACTGGTGGGTACAATACCGGTACCGATTGCCCAAATTGGCTCGTAGGCAATTACCAGCTTGTCAAATGAAGATTTTACCTTTAATAAAGTTTTAAGCTGATTCTCTAAAAAATCTCTGTACTCCACACTTTCTCTAATACTTTTAGATTCTCCAATACAAAAAACAGGAATAATTTCTTCATTCAAAGTATTGTCTATTTTGTGTACTAAAGAATCCTCAGTTTCATTTAAATATGTTCTTCGTTCAGAGTGGCCAATTATGAAATATTTAGCCCCCAGCTCTTTTAACATTGAAGCGCTTATCTCACCAGTATACGCCCCATAATTTCTAAACTTACTAACATCTTGGGCAGCTAAACTAAATTTAGCTCCTAATTTATTCTGGATTTGGGCTGCAAGATAAAGATAAATATTTGGTATTGCTAGTACTACGGATGGATTATTAGTATAAACTGATTTTGCATAAATAGATAAATCATGCTCTATTTGTTCTATACTACCATTCATCTTCCAGTTGGCTATAATTAATTTTGACATTTCTAATCTTTTTGGATAATTTTAATGTGAGTTATTTTAGCATATTATTTGTGCTATAATCATGTTTAATTATAAACTTATTCTTAGGACTATATGCAAAACAATATATTATTTGAAATGTTCCCCTTAGTTGCATTTTTTGCAGTTTATTATTTTACCAAAAACCTCTTTATAGCAACAGGTGTTTGTATTATTGCTAGCTGGATACAGCTTTTATCATGCAAGATGAAATATAAATTTATTAGTAAAAATACCTGGATTAGTACAATTCTAATCACTATTTTTGGTGGTTTGACTATTTTTCTCCATAATAAAACTTTTGTGATGCTAAAACCAACGGTGTTAATGTGGATTATTGGTACTTCACTAATAGTTGGGCAAATTGCTGGTAAAAATGGTATAAAACTAATGCTTAGTAAAGAAATAGATGTGCCTGATAGTGTATGGAATAAACTAAATCTTACCTGGGGGTTATTTTTTATCTTTATGGGTATTGTAAATTTATTTGTAGCATTTAATTTTTCTGAATACGCATGGGTACAATTTAAAGTTTTTGGTACTTTTGGCTGTAGTATAATTTTTATGATTATTAGCGTAGCTGTAATTATGATAACCAAGAAAAAATAATGAAACATATTGCAAAAAAACGATTTGGCCAAAATTTTCTTAATGATGATTATATAATAAACCAAATCATTGGAATAATATCACCAAAGTCCGATGATTTCCTAGTCGAAATTGGCCCCGGACTTGCTGCTTTGACAAAGCCACTTTTGAATAAATTACCCAAACTCCATGTAATTGAATTAGATCGTGATATTATTAGTTTTTTAAAATCCAACTTTTCTGATAATTTAGTTATACATGAGGGGGATGCACTCAAATTTGACTATAAATTTAATGGTGAAGCTATCCGCGTGGTTGGTAATTTACCTTATAATATCTCAACTCCGTTATTATTTCATTTGGCATTGTATCCAAACATAATCGATATGCATTTCATGCTTCAAAAAGAAGTAGTAGATCGTATATGTGCAAGTCCTGGTAATGCTGATTATGGACGTTTAAGTATCATGCTTCAATACAAATTTGATTGTCATAAGATGCTTGATGTTGTTAGCGAATGTTTTACTCCAGCACCTAAGGTAGAATCAGCTATTGTAAGACTAAAGCCAAAGCCACGTGAAATGTGGGAGCATATAGACGAGAAAAAGCTCAACCATATTGTGACTGCAGCTTTTAGTAAGCGCCGTAAAACAATCAGAAACAGTCTAAACAATATCATTAGCTTAGAAGTATTAGAGCGATTAGGGATAGATAGCACATCTCGGGCAGAAAACTTAAGTGTTAGTGACTATCTCAAACTTGCAACCTTAG
>CANMQR010000136.1 GCA_947499925.1 Neisseriaceae bacterium | reverse complement strand
GAACATGTACAAGATTTACTTAACAATAGGCCAAGAAAGAGTCTTGGATTTTTAACCCCAAATGAGGTTGTAAACAAATATCTAGCTAGATCTTATAAAAAATTGTCGCAGCATACTTGACAATGGGCGTCTTCACCTGTAAATAATACTTGACAAAATCACTCAACTAATACTAAAATACATACCTAGAGATAAATGATTTCGGGGTAAATATATGAAACTAACCACTAAAGGAAAATTTGCAGTAACAGCGATGCTCGATATTGCAATATATAGTGATAGCTCCCCTATGACATTATATGCTATTAGCGAACGTCAAGGAATTTCGATATCTTATCTAGAGCAGTTATTTGTAAAATTACGGCGCCTGGGAATCGTAAAAAGCTATAAAGGCCCAGGTGGTGGCTATATGTTAGCTCGAGACATGAATAAAATAAGTGTATCTGAGATTATTAAAGCAGTAGATGATGATATGGACGCCAGAAGTTGTAGCGGACTTAAAAACTGTCGTTCAAATAATAAATGTCTCACCCATGATCTATGGAATGGCCTTACTAATCATGTATATAAGTACCTAGATGGAATCACTCTTAACGACTTAATAAAAAAACCAACGAGTCCAACTGAAATAAAGCTCAATAAAACAATAACTAAAATATAATATTTTAAAAGCGATACAATTACTATGTCACTCAAATTACCAATTTATTTGGATAATTCCGCAACTACCAAGATAGACCCACGAGTATTGGAAAAAATGATGCCATTTCTAACAGAAGAATTTGGTAATCCTGCCTCCCGCTCACACTCTTTTGGCTGGACTACAGACAAAGCTGTGGAACATGCAAGAGAACAAGTAGCAAATGCAGTTGGAGCTGATAGTAAAGAAATTATTTGGACTTCAGGTGCTACTGAATCAATAAATCTAGCACTTAAAGGAGCGGCTAATTTTTATCAAGATAAAGGGCGCCACTTAATAACTGTTAAAACCGAACACAAAGCTACTCTTGATACTATGCGTGAACTAGAAAGAATTGGATTTGAAGTTACTTATCTAACCCCTGAAACCAATGGGTTAATTGATTTATCAAAACTCGCCTCAGCCATACGAGCTGATACTATCATTATTTCAGTAATGTATGTAAATAATGAAATTGGAGTTATCCAAGATATTAAAGCTATTGGTTCATTATGTCGCGAAAAGAATATTATATTTCATGTAGATGCGGCTCAAGCAATTGGTAAAATTGACTTTAGTTTAGAAAACTTACAAGTTGATTTAATGAGTTTTTCAGCACATAAATGCTATGGCCCTAAAGGTATAGGAGCGTTATATGTTCGCCGCCGTCCACGTATTCGCTTACTAGCTCAGATTCATGGTGGCGGGCATGAGCGTGGTTTTAGATCTGGCACTCTACCTACCCACCAAATAGTTGGGATGGGTGAAGCATTCGCAATTGCTAAAGCTGAAATTAACAAAGAATTACCACAAATTAAAAAATTACGTGACAAATTACTAACAGGGCTTCAATCAATTGAAGAAATCTATATAAATGGCGATATGGAACATCGAGTTCCTCATAATCTAAACGTAAGTTTCAACTATGTTGAGGGTGAATCACTAATAATGGCAATTAAAGATATTGCAGTATCTAGTGGTTCAGCTTGTACGTCAGCCTCATTAGAGCCATCATATGTACTTCGGGCGATTGGTAGGAATGATGAGCTTGCTCATAGTTCAATCCGTTTTAGCCTTAGTCGCTTTACAACGGAAGAAGAGATTGACTATACGGTTAAATTACTAAATGAGAAAGTTGCTAAACTACGCGATCTATCACCTCTTTGGGAGATGTTTAAAGATGGTATTGATGTAAGTAGTTATGAGTGGCAAGAGCACGGTGAACGTGATATAATATTACATAATTAGGAGAGATATAAAATGTCGTATTCAAATAAAGTTATCGATCATTACGAGCACCCAAGAAACGTAGGGGCGCTTAACAAAGATGATCCAAGCGTAGGTACTGGGATGGTTGGCGCTCCTGCTTGTGGTGATGTTATGAAGCTACAAATCAAGGTTAGTGATAGTGGAATTATCGAAGATGCTAAATTCAAAACTTATGGCTGTGGTTCTGCTATTGCTTCATCATCGCTAGTGACTGAATGGCTAAAAGGTAAAAACCTAGATGAAGCTCAAATGATTAAAAATAGTCAAATTGCAGAAGAACTTGAACTACCACCGGTTAAAATCCACTGTTCAGTCCTTGCTGAAGATGCAATAAAAGCAGCTGTTGCTAATTACCGTAGCAAACATTAATTTTTGGAATTAAAATGGCTATTACACTAACAACTAATGCAGCTTCAAGAGTAAGCAGCTTTATCCAAAACCGCGGTAAAGGAATTGGCCTAAGGCTAGGGGTTAAAACCACTGGCTGTTCTGGACTTGCTTATAAGCTTGAGTTTGTAGATAGTATAAACCCTGATGATGAAGTATTTGAGTCAGAAGGCGTTAAAGTTATTGTTGATAAAAAAAGCCTCCAATATATAGATGGCACTCGTCTTGACTATACCCGCGAAGGACTCCAGGAGGGTTTTAAATTCACCAATCCAAATGTGAAAGATGAATGTGGGTGTGGGGAAAGTTTCACAGTCTAAAACTTATGAATAATGTAGAACAGATTCTTAAAAAAAATTGCTTTGAGATTTTTGAAATACAACCACAATTTGTAATAGATACGGCAATACTAAGCACCAAACTTCATCAGCTTCAAAAAGAATTCCATCCTGATAATACTATCAATAACGAGCTATCAACAAATTTAGTATCAGCTCATATTAATAGCTGCTACACCACCCTTAAAAACCCATTAAGTAGAAGCATAGCCCTATTGGACGTATATGGTTATCCTCTTGATTTAGCCAAGGATACACAACTACCATTAGAATTTCTGGGTGAACAAATGGAACTTCATGAACTAATTGATGAAGCTAATGGTAATATATTGGCATTAGAAGAATTAGAACAAACAATAAATAACAAACAAAAACAATTAATAGACAGTCTATTGGATACATTTACCAATAAAGACTTTCAAGAAGCACTTAATTTAACCAAACAGCTTGGGTTTTATACACGGTTATTAAACTCAATTGCTGATAAAATGGACGAGTAACCTATGGCATTATTACAAATATCAGAACCAGGTCAAATATCAGAGCCGCATCATAGAAATATTGCTATCGGTATTGATTTGGGTACTACAAACTCACTGGTTGCTACAGTCAAAAGTGGTGTAGCTACGGTACTTAAGGATTATAACGGGAATGAATTAACACCATCAGTTGTTAATTATGCTCCAAATAAAATCACCACTGGCTATGATGCGTTAAAATTTAGAACTACAGATCCAAAAAATACCATAGTATCAGTAAAACGTTTTATGGGACAAGGAATTGAATTAGGTAACAAAAACCCTGTACAAGTATCTTCAGATATCTTATCTCATCTAAAACAAATTGCCATAGATAACCTTGGCGAAGAACCAATTGGTGCAGTAATTACAGTACCTGCATATTTTGATGATAATCAACGCCAAGCAACCAAACAAGCCGCTGAAAT
>CANMQR010000135.1 GCA_947499925.1 Neisseriaceae bacterium | reverse complement strand
GGATGATTTTAAAATCAACTCCATCATTGGTTATGTGAAGATTAAAGTCAATTTTAGAAATATTATGGTTGGTTAAAACAGCAGCAATATCAATGATGTAATCGTATGAAGATGTGCTGCAGTCGGTTAGATTAATAACTTTTATGTTAAGTGTGCCGTTACTAGCTAAAAATCTATTATCAACCACATCGACAAAATGCCCTCTGTCGACTAAATAGTCAATAATTCTACACAACAGCGGATTTTGCTGATCTGTAACTAAGAATTTTAGTATCCGCACGGAATTACTCCATTATCAACAGCAAATTAATAATATCACTCAGGTATTTATTCACAGAAGTTATCTTTAAAATTATATATGTTATATGTGCTTGAAGCCGATATTGTATCATAAATGTATTAAACTAAGTTATCTAAATTGGATAATTTAGTTGCCGGTCATGCTTAGTTCTATCTGGGATAAGTAGGGGGTAAAAGCTGGAACCGTCGAAACGTCTGAGTTACGCTGCAACCGTTCTGTCATCATATTTTATAAGTTTTGATAGTACACTTACTAGGTCAATTCCTGATTCTTGAGCATCAAACAGATACTTACCAATTAGATAAATGTGCTGCCAAGCAACCAGCCACATTGGTTACTAATTTCAACCTCAATATCAGTATGCCCCCTTAGCTCTTTTTTACCTCCAACTTGAGCAATTGTCCCATGAAGCTGATGGTAAGTTTCAAAAATAGTTGATTCATTGTTGTAGATCATATCAAAAACGTAGTGACTCTCATGGTCGTGAGCGCTAATCACTTTACTGTGTAGCGGAATATGGTTGCATAACAAAGTATACGCCACGCCCTCTACCAAAATATTTTTTCGAATACTTGGCTTTTGTGGTTGGAATTTTTACACTAAACTTTTGACCATCAACAGCAGCAAATATCATGTCAAATCCCGCTTGATAGTATTGAAATATTGGTAATTCAGATACGGCAGCACTGATAATACTATTAACTCTTTGTAAGGAACTTTCCCTAAAATACTGTTTATAGTTGTACTGGAGAGTGTGGTATGAGATATTGCTAATATCTGCCATTGCGTTGAGTCCATGGTTCATGGCTTGAGCCATGATAACAGCAAATAATTCATTGGCTGGCAGGCTCCATCGTGCTTATCAGGATAAAAAAGAGGCTCTTATATATGATTACGTTAATAATAATGTGACCATGTTGGTCAAAATGTCAGAAAAAAGAATTAAGGGATACGAAAATCTTGGTTATACTATTTCTAAGCAGGCGAATCTATCATGAAATTGTTGGAACATTAGATTGCCGGAATGTAGTTTCAACTAAGCAACTGGAGTGGACAAAAAGTACATGATGATTGCGGCTTGGAACGTATGACGCAGTTAGATTTATGCTGGATGGTAGTTATTTTTTAGCTTACCATTTTGTTCATGTTTAATATCGGTAACATAATAGCTATTACGATTAATAATACCACGCCACCCATTATTAAGATCAAAGCTGGTTCTAGTATCCCAGTTAGAAGCTGGCTTCTATGTGATAGCTCAAGCTCTTGATGTGCTCCTGCTTGCTCTAATAGATGATCTAAATTACCTGATTTTTCTCCACTTGCTATTAAATGAATAACTACAGGTGGGAAAGCATTTTCACGAGACATCGCAATAGCAAGAGGTACACCTTCTTGAACGGCTTTAATAGCGTTATCAAGAGCTTTCTTCATCATATAATTACTAACAGTATCACGCCCTGCCTCAAGAGCAGCAATCATTGGTACTCCACTCGCAAGTAGTAATGCTAAAATATGGGTAAACCTTGCTACATCAACATTTATAAGAAGCTTACCCGCAACAGGGATTGTTAATAATTTACGATGAAATTTAACTTTGAAGCTTTCTTTTTTTAGTAGGCGAGCTATAGTAAATACTATAACAATAATAGCTAATATTATTATCCAGCCATAATCCCGAAGCCCATTACTAGTTGAAATCATTATTTTAGTAAGTATTGGTAGTTCTTGCTTTGATGCTTCAAATACTTTGATAACTTGTGGCACCACAAACACTAGTAAAGCGACAATCATAACAACAGCAACAATAGATACAATAACTGGATATAAGAGTGCCATCATGATTTTACTAGTTAATTCGCGAGTTCTATCACTATGGTCAGCTAATTTGGTCATTACACGAGCCAAACTACCAGATTGCTCTCCTGCATTAATTAAACTACAGTATACTGGTGGGAAGACTTTAGGAAACATTCTAAGAGATGCTGCTAATGGTCGACCACTTAAAACTTCGCTTTTAACACCCATAAAAACTGTTTTCTGATCCGGACTTTCTAACTGTTCGATTAGAGCGTTAAGTGAGCTTTCTATCGATAATCCTGAATTAAGTAAAATAGCAAATTGTCTAGTGATAAGTGATAATTCAAGAGAAGAGATGGTTTTTTTGAAATTAAAAGAACCTTTTTTCTCCCTATCTTCTTTCTCAGCTTGGATATGAGCAACAATAAGTCCTTTATCACGCAGTAATTGCCTAGCACTTCTTGGTGACTCAGCTTGGATTACTCCTGATTTGTCTTTACCGGAACTATCTACCGCTTTATAATTATAAGTTGTCATATTTCTCTAATCTTCATTGGTAACTGCTGTTACCTCTTCAAGTGATGTTTTACCTTCAATTACCCAACGCATACCATCCATTCTAAGAGTACGCATACCTAGATTTGTAATTGCATGTTTTTCTATTTCATGTTCTTGAGTTTCGGTATGAATCATACGTTGTATTTCTTCATCAACTACTAATAACTCATGAATACCAGTTCGACCTTTGTACCCAGTAAAGCTACATACTTCACAACCACCCGGTGAGTACAATTTGCCATCTTCAGGAATACCATGAAGCTTTCGCATACTAGCATCAACAAAATTATTTTCAATCTTACATTTAGGGCATAATAAGCGAATCAATCGTTGTGCCAAAACCCCTATTAATGTTGAAGATAGTAAAAAATGCTCAACTCCCATATCAATTAACCGGGTAACTGCTGATGCTGCAGTATTGGTATGTAGTGTTGCTAAAACCAAATGCCCAGTAAGACTAGCTTGTACCCCAATTTGAGAGGTTTCTAAATCACGAATCTCACCTATCATCACTACATCTGGATCTTGACGAAGTATGGCTCTTAATGCCCGACCAAATGTCATCTCAATTTTTGAATTAACTTGAGTTTGGCTGATACCTTCGATATCATACTCTACAGGATCTTCAACAGTCATGATATTTAGTTCTTTTGAGTCAAGCCTTGCTAAAGCAGCATATAATGTAGTTGATTTACCAGACCCTGTTGGCCCTGTAACTAAGAAAATCCCGTGGGGACGATGGATGAGTTTATCAATTTTTACCAAGGTATCTTTATTCATACCAAGTACTTCAAGCTGTAACCGCTCTTTGTTTTTGTCAAGTAAACGCATAACCACACGTTCACCATGACCAGTTGGAATGGTTGATACCCGTAAATCAACCTCACGCCCCGCTAGGCGAAGCGCAATACGTCCATCTTGAGGAAGTCTTTTTTCAGCAATATCAAGCTGTGCCATAATCTT
>CANMQR010000134.1 GCA_947499925.1 Neisseriaceae bacterium | reverse complement strand
TACTTTGGTTTTTGCCCATTATTTACCAGGTGCTATCGCAGCTAATATCCTAAACTTCGTAATTTTAGTAGCTATCTTATCTGCTGCAAATGCTAGTATGTATTCAGCTACTAGGACACTATGGTATATGTCACACACCAATCAAGCACCCAAAATATTCTCCAAAGTAACAAGCTATGGGCTACCAATTAATGCCCTAATTGCAACAGCACTGGTAGGTTCTACAGTATTTTTATCTTCTTTAATTAGTAATGGGACTTTATTTACCCGCTTGGTAAATATATCTTCATCGTGTGGGTTTATTGCTTGGTTTGGAATTGCACTATGTCACTACTGCTTCCGTAAAAACCATATCAAAGATTTAAGTATACTAAAATACAAGGCAATACTATTTCCTATCGGACCAATTTTCTCAATGTTATTAATTGCATTTATTATTTTGGGACAAGGCTATTCACTTTATGGAAATTTTAGCATTTTAGGATTTTTTGATGCATATGGTGCTTTATTATTCTTTTGTTTATATATGTTATATTATAAATTCTTTCGGAATAACTCTATTTTATAACATTAACCTTACCTAGTAATGCTGAGTAATCCTTTGGAAGCTTACTTAATTTATCAAGTATATTAGTAGCAAGCTCTTTATATATAGCAGCCTCAGGAAGATTGTCATTAAGAGCTACAGGTATTCCAGTATCACTTCCCTCTCTTATACTTCTATTTAATGGTAGCTTGGCTAGTAACTCAACATCAAAGTCATTGGCTAGTTTATTACCACCAAGGCTCCCAAATATTTCGTCAACCTGTCCACAGTTACTACAAATATGCATACTCATGTTTTCTATAATACCAAGGCATGGAATATCCATTTTTTTGTACATTTGAAGGCTTTTAGATACATCAAGTAGTGCTATATCTTGAGGTGTAGTAACACTAACAACAGCTGTTATTGGCATTTTTTGACACATAGTTAAATGAATATCCCCAGTTCCAGGTGGCATATCGATTATTAGACAATCAAGATCACTCCATAAGGTATCAAACAATAACTGATCAAGTGCTTTGTTTACAATAGCTCCACGCCAAATAGCTGGCTCTTTTTCGGAGATTAAAAACCCAAAAGATAATATTTCAATTCCAAATTTAGTTAGAGGCACAAATTTGTTTTTGGCAACATCTGGCTTAAAACTACGTTCCCCTACCAACATAGGCACTGAAGGGCCATAAATATCAGCATCAAGTAGCCCAATCTTTAAACCTAACCTTGCTAAGCTAACAGCCAAATTAATAGCAGTAGTAGATTTACCAACCCCCCCCTTACCTGAAGTAACCGCAATAATGTTTTTAATGTTTGTAATACGAACTAAGCCGTTCTTAATTTTATGTGGTATAATTGATGTCTTAACTTGGGAGAGTAATCTTTCGCTCATAATAATTAGCTTTCAATAAGAAAATAATAAATGGATAAAAACCTAATAGTAACTTGTGCTCTACCTTATGCCAACGGCGATATACATCTTGGTCACATGCTTGAACATATTCAAGCTGATATATGGGTACGCTTCCAGAAAATGCAAGGAAAGTCTTGCTATTTTATCTGCGCTGATGATACACACGGGGCTCCAGTTATGCTAAAAGCGGAGCAATTAGGTATCAGCCCCGAAACTATGATCGCTCGTGTATATAATGAACATACCGCCGATTTGAAAGAGTTTGGCATTAGCTATGACAACTATTATACAACCAATTCACCTGAAAGTAAAGAATTAGTATACGATATTTTTAAAAAACTAAAAGATAATAATAAAATAGCAACAAAAGTTATCAATCAATTATATGATGAAACCAAAGAAATGTTTTTACCTGATAGATTTGTCAAAGGCACTTGCCCCAAATGTAAGGCAATCGATCAATATGGGGATAATTGTGAAGTATGTGGTGCAACATATGCCCCAACTGAATTAATTGATGCTTATTCTGCAGTATCTGGAAGTAAACCAGTAATTAGACAGTCCGAACATTATTTTTTTAAACTTAGTGAATGTACCGAATTTTTGTCAGAATGGATAAACTCTGGCTTACAAAGCGAAGCTAAAAACAAAATGAAGGAGTGGTTAGAATCAGGGTTACAAGACTGGGATATTTCGCGTGATGCACCTTATTTTGGCTTTCAAATTCCAGAAACAGATAATAAATATTTTTATGTATGGCTTGATGCACCCGTTGGTTATATGAGTAGCCTTATGAACTACTGTAAAAACAACAACCTTGATTTCTATTCATTATGGAATTCTGATACTACTGAAATTTATCACTTCCTAGGTAAAGATATACTATATTTTCATGCCCTATTTTGGCCAAGTGTTTTAAAAAATTCTGGTTATAAAACTCCTGATGGATTATTTGTACATGGTTTTTTAACTATCAATGGCCAAAAAATGTCTAAATCACGTGGTACTTTTATTACTGCAAAACAATTTGTTGAAAGTGGCTTATCTACAACCTATTATCGTTATTATATTGCTAGTAAATTAGGTAGCAAAATTGAAGATATTGATTTTTCGCTGGACGATTTTGTTGCTCGGGTAAACTCTGAATTAGTTGGCAAATTTATAAATATCGCCTCAAGAAGTAGTGGATTTTTAAGTAAACAATTTGGTAATAAACTAAGTAATGTTACTAATTCAGCTTTATTATCAAAAATTACTGCTGCACAAAGTGTAATAGCACAACATTATCAAGAGCGTGAATATGCAAAACTAATCAAAATTATCATGCAATTAGTTAACGAAATAAATATCTATGTTGATGAGACCAAACCATGGCTTTTGGCACGAGATGAAGCAAAAAGTTCAGAATTACATGAAACATGTAGTACTCTTATTAATGCTTTTAGATATATAAGTATTTATCTAAAACCGATAGTGCCAGAAATAGTCGCACAAATTGAAACATTCTTAAATATCAAGCAGCTTCAATGGTCGGATTTGGATACAAACTTAGGTGAACATACTATTAACAACTATACTCATTTAGCAACAAGGATTGAACAAAAAATGGTAGATAAATTAATTGAAGCAAATAAACCTGAAATTACTGAAACAACAAATGCAGTTACTTCACAATATGAACCAATCGCTCCAGAAATCACTATTGATGATTTTAGTAAATTGGATTTACGTGTAGCCAAAATTGTCGCTGCAAATCATGTTGAAGGTGCTGATAAGCTTATTCAACTAACGCTTGATATTGGGATTGAGCAAAGGAATATATTTGCGGGAATAAAAAAAGCTTATGACCCAGCTTCATTAGTTGGCAAACACACGGTAATGATAGCAAATCTAGCACCGCGTAAGATGAAATTTGGAATTAGTCAAGGTATGGTATTAGCAGCTAGCTTTGAAGATAAAGATAGTGGCATTTATGTATTAGAACCTCATGATGGTGCCAAACCCGGAATGCGTATTAGATGAAACAGATTGTATTAGCCTCCAATAATCAAGGTAAGATAAAAGAATTTCGAGATATTTTTGCTACCCTAGACATCGAAATAATTCCTCAAGCAGAACTTAATGTACCTGAGATTGACGAGCCATACTTTACTTTTGTTGAAAACTCATTAC
>CANMQR010000133.1 GCA_947499925.1 Neisseriaceae bacterium | reverse complement strand
TGCAGGAAGTCGTTCACTATTTATGCTCACCAAGATTAGCGATCAAATATATCATAATAGGCTGCAAGAGTATTATGGAACAAGGATGTCAGCTCCTGCTACACCGCAAGATCATTGGGCATTATTTAAAGATATTGCTTATAAAGCTGGATCTCCTTGGCGTTGTGAGATAATATTTTTTTCGAGAGTGTGGATTGATAAATTAAAAAGTGATGAATGGGCTGCTATAGTTAAACGCTTAACGCATATTCATAGAGCCTCATATACTATCTGGCATAAGGTTGCCGATATTTGGGATAATACGTTTCATGAAATTGAATTTAATAAACAGTTTGCTAAATATTATTCAATGCAGTCAATTGATATCGCCAAAAAGTTGTTTCGATTAGCAGGGGGCGTATCGTATGGGTTTAAACCTGCAACAAGTGATGATTCAGCACCTGTTAGGTTACTTGTTGAGGCTTATGCTAAACTATATAATAAATCAGCAAAACAGAAATATATCCCAATTATTATGGAGGCGGCAAAATTTGATAGACGGAGTAAGTTTCCCGTATTTTATTCAATTAATCACTCTATTGTAAAACAAGGTGAACTTGAGTCCTCTAAAAACAAAAGTCAAATTGCACGACTTGATGAAATAAGAAAAATTGTTGAAAGCTGTAGAAAAGCAATTTTAGCGGATAAAAGTCATGTGAAATCATTGCACGAGGTTACTCTTGATACAAGATTCTCTTATTACCATAGTAAGCCGGATAATTACGATAGAATCAATTGCGCATCTCTATTAGCAGAAGAAGATGAAAGATTTCTTAAAGCAGAAGGTGACGTTTTCCCGAATGCTAGTTTATTTTTTAAAGGTTGTATAAAAATAAGTAATCAGTAGTTTCATAAGTAGCATGGCACTAAGCTTTGCTACTTATAGAACCTAATAACAATCACTCCTAAATAATCTATTTCCCCAACTTAAATTTATTATTTCAAACTCACAATTTTCATAAATTATTCTTCAAAAATATCTAATATTACACCCCTAATTTTTGCTTAATACCAAAAACATTGTACAAAATAGTTGACATTTATTGTTTTTTTGTGTTAAAGTGGGGTATTATGGTAAAAAGTGTTGTATTGTGGGGAAAGAGTAAATGTTTGGTGGGGTTACACATCTAAATCTTGATCCGAAGAATCGGATTGCTATTCCGGCGCGTTATCGCGACGTATTAGCGGGTGTGCATGCCAATCATCTGACTATTACTTTAGAATCCCCTCAATGCTTACTTTTATATCCAGAACAAACTTGGACTACAGTTCGTGAAAAGATTCAAAATTTATCTACAGGCTCACATCCACTGGTTAAAAGTTATCAACGTTTGGTACTTGGTTATGCTGAAACTATCGAAATAGATAAGGCTGGTCGTATTTTATTGCCTGCAGGATTAAAAAATTTGGCACATCTAGAAAAAGATGTAGTTTTGGTTGGTCTTGGCAATCGATTTGAATTGTGGGATGCAGCTAATTGGCAAGTAGAGACTGAAAAAGCTTTGCAAGTATCGCAGGATGAATTAGCAGGGTTACTAAATGGCCTTTGAGAAGGGCGGTTATAAAAATGTTACATTACCCAGTTTTGCTTAAAGAATCTATTGATTTATTAAATATTAAACCTGATGGTTTATATATAGATGGAACTTTTGGACGTGGTGGGCATACTAAAGAGATTTTGTCAAGACTGAGTAACAATGGTCGCTTAATAGCTTTTGATAAAGATATTGACGCAATTAATTACGGGCAAGAAAATATAAATGATAACCGATTGACTTTAATACATGATAGTTTTGCAAATGTTGACAAATACATAGTTGATAAAGTTGATGGGGTTTTATTGGATTTGGGGGTTTCAAGTCCACAACTAGATACAAAAGAACGTGGATTTAGTCATAGATTTGACGCCACTCTCGATATGAGAATGGATAATACCAAAGGACAAAGTGCTCATGAATGGATTAATACAGTTGATGAAACAACTCTAGCTGATGTTTTATGGCGTTATGGCGAGGAGAAATTCTCAAGAAAAATTGCCAAAAACATAATAAATGCTAGAAATGAAGAGGCGATAACAACAACGACCAAACTATCTAAAGTAATTAGTAATGGTATGCCATTTATAGAAAAAGCTCAGCATCCAGCAACAAGATCTTTTCAGGCAATACGAATTTTTATTAATAATGAACTTGGAGATTTGGAGCAGATTTTAGATACGATACCAAAATATCTAAGTACTCTTGGAAGAGTTGTTGTAATTAGTTTTCATTCTTTAGAAGATAGAATAGTTAAAACAAAGTTTAATGAACTCTCTGTAGAGGAAAAACTACCAAAATGGATTAACAAGCAAGTTGCCGCCCCAGAGTTTAGGGTTATAGCCAAAAAAGTTAAGGCTGGTTTATATGAGACAGAACAAAATAATCGCAGTCGTAGTGCGGTTTTAAGGTGTTTGGAAAAGATATAGATTATGATTAGAGTTATTAATTTATTATTGTTACTAGTAGTTATATTTACTGCTTTTATATTAGTAAATAAAAGATTTCAATCACGTATTGATTCAGCTAGATTAGCAGCACTTAAGAATCAGGCGGATTTTTATGATAAGGAATATACTAAGTTAGAGCTTGAAGAAGGTACTTTTTCATCTAATCTAGTATTACAGGATTTTGCAGTGCACAAACTTGGGTTGGTACAAGCAGATAAAACACATATAATAGGGGTAAAATGATGATAGCAAATACTGATATCCAAAAACTTTATGCGAGATCTAGCATGGGATTTTCAAGTCACGGTAATTCTGTTCCTGTAACAGATGGTAAGTTTGGTAGAATTAAAGTGGTAAATTTCATCGCTCTATTATTAACTAGTTTAGTTATATTTCGCTTGGTGTATATGAATACATTTAATACCATATTTTTAGCGAAACAAATGAGCTCTAGAATTGAGCGTATCGTGAAAGTTATTGCTATGCGCGGTACTATTGTAGATAGAAATGGTAGTTCATTAGCAGTTAGTACTCCAGTTGACTCGATTTGGGTTGATCCTACAGAGTTAGATAATCTATCTGTTTTACAATTAAAGCAAATTGCCACAATTTTACACATGTCGGTTAATGATCTAAATTCAAAATTAAATCAAAAGAATAAAACGTTTGTATATATAAAACGTGAAGTTAGCCCTGAACAGGCGAATAAAATAAAAGATCTAAGTATTGGTGGGATCTATAGCATTCAAGAATTTAAGCGTTATTATCCAAATGGCGAAGTAACTGCCCATGTGGTAGGGTTTAATAATGTAGATGACCATGGGATTGATGGTATTGAATATGCTAAAAATAAAGAATTAATTGGTACTGATGGTTCACACCAGATTCTTCGTGATAGACAAGGTAATGTTGTTGAAGATTTAGGAAATACTAAAGTTGCACAAGATGGGCAAACAGTAAGTCTATCAATTGATAATAGAATTCAATATATAGCATATGATGCAGTTAAAACACAAGTAGAAAAAGTTCATGCTAAGGCAGGATCAGCTGTTGTACTTGATGCCAAAACAGGCGAAGTGCTATCTATGGTTAATTATCCTACATATAACCCCAATAAT
>CANMQR010000132.1 GCA_947499925.1 Neisseriaceae bacterium | reverse complement strand
TAATAATTTTGAAGCTAATAAATCAGTATCAGATACAATAGCTCCAATAATAGAAATTGAATATACCAATTCTATTAGTGATAAGATAAAATATATATCTAGTAATGTCGTTGATAAATCAGTTGATTTGGGTAGTGCTAAGATAGTTGTTAGTGGTGGAATTTCACTAGGATCTAGAGAGTCATTTGATAGCCTTATTCGTCCTCTAGCCCAAAAACTAAATGCAGCAGTTGGCGCAACTCGTGCTGCGGTTGAAGCTGGATATGCTAACAATGATACTCAGGTAGGACAAACAGGAGTCAATGTAGCTCCAGAACTATACTTAGCCGTTGGATTATCAGGGGCAGTACAGCATATTGCTGGAATGAAAGATTCAAAAACAGTGATTGCTATTAATACTGATGGACATGCAGCTATTTTTGAACATGCTGACTATGGAATTATTGGCGATTTATTTGAAATAGTGCCACAATTAATTGAAAAACTATAACTAACGGAGACAGAAATTATGCAAAAACATCAAAACACTAAAACACATATTGAAATAACAGAAAAAGACTTGCCACTATGCTGCCCAAGACCTAATATGCTTAGCTGGAATTCACATCCTCGGGTTTTTTTACAAATTGAAAAAGAGCCTAGTCATGAGATTATTTGCCCGTATTGCTCGACTAAATATAAACTAGTCTAAATTTCTGCACTTTAGAGCAAGGGCATGGATCCCAAACTCTTTACGAGACAGCAAATAGTTCATGTTTGTGATGACAGAGAAAGATGCATCCCCATCACCACCTAAAAAACGCTCTAATTTAGTGTCTAAAGGTGCGGTATCCTGTTAAGACCATAGACATACCTAACTCATCAGCTGCGGCAAATACTTCATTGTCCTTTATCGAACCACCAGGTTGCACCAATGCTGCAACACCAGCTCCAGCTAGAAGATCTACATTATCCCTAAATGGGAAGAACGCATCTGAGGAACCAACACTTCCACTAACTTCAAAACCAAATTCTTTTGCTTTAGTCATAGCGATTTTACTAGAATCAATCCTTGACATTTGACCTGCCCCAATACCTATTGTCTGACCGTCTTTTACTAAAACAATAGCGTTTGATTTTACAAATCTCGCAACACTCCATGCAAACTGTAGATCTGATAACATTTCTTTATCGGGAACCTTCTTAGTCACTACTTTTAGATCATTAATGTCTAGAGTCTTATGCTCTGGAGTTTGTACCAACAATCCTCCACCAATTCTCTTATAGTCTAATCTATTACTATTATTATCAAGCTTTATCTGAAGCACCCGTACATTGGCTTTTTTACTAAACACTTCAAGAGCTTCAGCGGTATAGCTTGGAGCAATTAAAACTTCGACAAATTGTTTACTAATAGCATTTGCCGCTTCCAAATCAACAGTTACATTAAATGCAACAATCCCACCAAAGCTACTAGTTGGGTCACAAGAAAAAGCTCTAGTATATGAAGATAATGCATCTTTACCCAAAGCTACTCCACAAGGATTTGCATGTTTTACTATTACACAAGTAGGTGAGCTAAATTGCTTCACACATTCCCACGCCGTATCTGAATCAGCTAAGTTATTATAAGATAATTCCTTGCCTTGTAATTGAGTAAAACTAGAAAGTAGACCATCAATCTTGCCACTATCTTTATAAAAAGCTGCAGTTTGGTGTGAGTTTTCGCCATAACGTAAAGTTTGGACTAATTTGGCTGGAATAGTTAATTCTTCTGGATAACTAACTTCTTCAGAAATTTGACGCGCTAAATAATTACTAATCAAACTATCGTAATATGCGGTATGGCTAAATGCTTTTCCAGATAGTTTAAGTCTGGTAATACTATCAACATTACCATTAGTACTTATTTGGTTAAGAATTTCAGTATAATCATTTGGATTGGTAATAATAACTACATCACGATGATTTTTACTACTAGCTCTTATCATTGCAGGACCGCCAATATCGATATTTTCGATTGCATCTTCAAAAGTACAGTTATCTTTATTAATAGTCGCTTCAAAAGGATATAAATTTACACATACTAAATCAATAGGAGTTATATTATGTGTTTTTAATTGTTCAAGATGATTTTTATCATCACGTCTCGCTAGTATTCCACCATGAATTTTAGGATGAAGAGTTTTAACACGTCCATCTAAAATCTCCGGAAATTCAGTAATAGATGCTACCTCAATTGCTGGGATATTATTTTGAACTAAGAATTTGTACGTACCACCAGTAGATAGTATCTCGATATTTAATTTATGTAAACCGCTTGCGAATTCTAATAATCCATTTTTGTCTGATACGCTAATTAATGCGCGTTTAATATTGTTCATTATGTTCCTTAAAAAATTAGAGCAAGTGCATGGTTCCGAGTGTTCGCTTGGATGAGGACATTAGCTGACCCTAAACTACAAGGCATTATTATCGCATATTTGTACCTACCATTTCATGGTAATATTGCACCTGTAGTTTATTAAATAGGTAATTAAAATGGATGGGATTGTAGTTCTTATTTCGGGGCGTGGAAGCAATTTAGCTGCTATTTGTAAAAATGGTTTAGCAAGTCAAATAAAATGCGTTATTAGTAATAAAGCTGACGCTCTTGGACTCAACATTGCCAAAGAATATAATATCCCAACTGAAATTATAGATCATAAACTTTATAAAGATCGAACTGAATTTGACCAAGCTCTTGCTAATATAATAGACAAATGCAATCCAAAACTTGTTGTTTTAGCAGGATTTATGCGTATTTTAAGTTCATATTTTGTAAAGCACTATCTAAATCGCTTGATAAATATTCACCCATCTTTATTACCAGCATTTATAGGAATAAATGCTCAAGAACAAGCAATAGCAGAAAAAGTAAAAGCAAGTGGTGTGACAGTTCACTTTGTCACAGAACAATTAGACCATGGCCCTATAATAGCTCAAGGAGTAGTCAAAGTTTTATCAGGTGACACTCCTCATACTTTGTCACAACGTATTCTTGAAATCGAACATATTATTTACCCTTTTGCTATATCAAAAATACTTAATAACCACACTAAAATAATCGATCAAAAATATGTGGAAGTTATGTATGATGAAAATGATACTAGCATACTAGGTAAATACCAATCACAAATTTATTATTAATAATCCTAAATTTCGGAAGTCATAATGGCAAAACTATTTCTTATTCCAACAACACTAGCTAATCCAATTAATGGACACGTGTTAACTAATGAACAATTAAACCTAATTAAACATCTAAATATATTTATTGTCGAAACCGCCAAAATCGGACGCCAACACCTAAAACAATTAAACCTAAGTAATTCATTACAAAATCTAACCATTATGGAATTAAATAAGCATCAGCAAAACTTAGTGGAATTGATAAATCCACTACTAAACGGTAATGATATTGGGCTTTTATCCGATTGCGGCCTACCTGCAGTTGCAGACCCTGGAAATCAGATAGTTCGACTTGCTCACGAAAATAATATTGAAGTAATCCCATTAATTGGGCCAAGTTCGTTATTATTAGCTTTAATGAGTAGTGGCGTCAATGGTCAATCCTTTGCTTTTAACGGATATTTACCAATAGATAAGCTTGAACGCAAACAAAAGTTATCTTATCTAGTTG
>CANMQR010000131.1 GCA_947499925.1 Neisseriaceae bacterium | reverse complement strand
TGAATGTAAAAATTTGGTACTTGGGTACCGTGAGTCACTGGTAGAGGCTTTTAGTCTCAAAATTGCCGATAATAAATGGATGGGGATAATTGGCGAAAATGGAATAGGTAAGTCTACTTTCATGAAAACTATCCTTGGCATAATCAAGCCAATATCTGGTAATATAAATATTTTTGGTAAAAATATTGGACAAGTTAATAATATTATTTCCTACATTCCTCAAGAGCGGGAAATAAATCTAAGCGATCTAATGAGTGGCTTAACTCTAATTAAAAGTAGTTACCACGGTGCTTCATTTGGACTACCACTACTAAACCGTAAACTTCATAATCGAGCTTTAGAATTACTAGAGTTAGTCGGTGCTACTAAATATCAGCATCAACCATTTAATACCTTATCCGGTGGACAAAAAAAACGAATATTTCTAGCCCAAGCTTTGATTAATGACCCGCAGTTATTACTGCTTGATGAGCCATTGGCTGACTTGGATCCTAGTGCCAAACAGCATTTTATTGACGCTCTAGAAGAGATTCATAAGCATAAAAGCCTTGGCCTTCTTATAATTTCGCATGATATGCACGAAATAGCCTCCCATTTGGATGGGTTTATCCATTTTAAAGATAAAATGGTACATTCGTGTGTTGAATTGCCTTGTGCAGCAAAGGATACCTATGTGGGCATATGATTTTATGCAGCATGCCTTATATTCTGGGCTTATTATTGCAACAGTTTGTGGTGTTGTTAGTGTTTTGGTGGTTTTAAGGCGTAGTGCTTTTGCTGCACACGCGCTGGGGCATATGAGTTTAACTGGTGCAGCTGGAGCAGCCTTGGTAGGGATTCCCGCGATAACTGGACAATTATTATTAAATATACTTTGTGCTATTATCATGGGGCTAATGGGCGATAAGGTTAAAAAAAATGACTTGGCTGTTGGGGTGGTGCTAACTTTTGTTCTTGGGCTTGGCGCGTATTTCTTATTTCTATTTCAAAATAACTATGCCGGGAGTGTAATGAGTATTTTATTTGGTAATATACTTGCGGTATCAAGCAATCAGATTTATATTTTATTAGTTCTTGCTATAATAATTTTACTTACTTTAGCAATTATTGCTCGTCCTTTGATTTTTGCATCAATTGATCCTGTTCTAGCTAAATCCAAAAATGTATCTGTCAGATTTTTGGCGGTGCTATTTTTTGTGCTTTTAGCTCTAACGGTTTCAATGGCATGTCAGGTTGTTGGTGCATTACTTGTATTTGTTATGCTAATAATTCCTGGAGCAATAGGAATGCAGTGGGGCGATAGTATCTATAAAATAACTTTTATTAGCGTTATAGTTGCTAATCTAACAATAATAATCTCTTTGTATATAGCGTATTATTTTAATCTGCCTACAAGTGTTTGTATCACTATGATCCTATCCTTAATTTATTTTTTAGGAATACTAAAAGGATATTTAAGACATTCTTAAAACATCACTAACTGTTTGGAGTAGTAATAAATGAAAAGCAAATTTAATTTAAAAATAGTTATGAGTGCGATATTAGTTAGTATATTTATAACAGCCTATGCCAATACTGACCCATATGCCAAATTTGATAAAGCTAAAAAATTAAAGCAGCTAACCACAGTTGAGCTTTCAGTTACCCAAAAAGCTGACACTGAGCCACCTTTCAATAACGCGTATTGGAATAATGAAGCTAATGGGATCTATGTAGATATAGTCTCTGGTGAACCATTATTTAGTTCTACCGATAAATTTGATTCTGGTACTGGTTGGCCTAGTTTTAGTAAGCCAATTGATAAAAAATATATTGTGACTAAAACTGATAGTACGATGTTTATGGATAGAGTGGAAGTTCGTTCGCGTGACGCTAACTCGCATTTAGGTCATGTTTTTGATGATGGCCCGAAACCAACAGGACTTCGCTATTGTATGAACTCAGCTTCAATGCGCTTTATCCCAGAAAGCCAGATGGTAAAATCTGGATATGGGCAATATATGGATTTATTTAAGCACTAAATTTTACAATAATTTTTTACTGTATTATATGATAATATTATTCCGCTATATTTTTTATAACAAGGAGATAGAATGAAAAAAATAGTATTAGTTATGGGACTAATTGGAATTACTAATGTATATGCAAATGAATGTGCCAATTAGCCAAATCCAGAAGTGAAACAGGCACTCAAGTGGTATCGTGATTCTTCGGAACAAAGAGCATTATATAATCAAGCAAACAAGCTAAAACTTATTCATTATCACCAAATGATAAAGCTTTTGGTGTATTTGGTAATGGATACTTTATTTTGCCAAATCCTCTATATGGAAGTTGGCAGGGTAATGATTACAAATAATTAATTATCTAGGGTCTATGGTATAATTCGGTTTTCTAATCATTCTTTGGAAATACTGCCATAGACCATCTTAAAATTACTTACCCAGTAGAATTGCCTGTTAGTCGTGAGATTGACGCGATTCGCCAATTAATTAGCAAAAACCAAGTGGTTATTGTGTGTGGTGAGACTGGCTCTGGTAAAACAACACAATTACCAAAATTATTGTATGAGATGGGCTATAGTAAAGACGCACTTATTGGTCACACTCAGCCGCGAAAAGTAGCAGCTAGAACTATCACCCATAGAATTAACCAAGAAATACGTGAAGCTAATAATATCAAAGATCAATCAAATTCTACCTTTGATATCGTTGGTTATAAAGTACGTTTTCATGATAAAACATATGGTCATACTGCAATAAAACTAATGACGGATGGAATTTTATTACAAGAAATTAGTAGCGATAGACTGTTATCAAAATATAAAGCAATTATTATTGATGAGGCTCACGAACGAAGTCTTAATATAGACTTTATTTTAGGATATCTAAAAGCTATTTTAAATAAACGTCCTGACTTAAAAATAATTATTACTTCAGCAACTATTGATAATCAAAAATTGTCTAAATATTTTAATAATGCCCACGTTATAAGTGTCGAAGGTAAAACTTATCCAGTTGATATTATTTATCAAGAATTAGGAGAAGAAAATAATCTAAATGCTACTATTTATCAAGCAATAGAGAGCTGTTATGCTCTTGATAGTGGCAATGTATTGGTATTTCTACCTGGCGAACGTGAGATTAAAGACTGTATCAGCTATTTGGGGAAAACTAATTTACGTCGTAATGAAATCTTAGCATTATTTTCACGCCAAAATGAGGCGGAACAAAATCTTGTTTTTAGTGACAATGGCAAACAAAAAATTATCGTAACAACTAATGTAGCTGAAACATCCTTGACTATACCTGGAGTTAGATTTGTAATTGATAGTGGGTTAGCTCGAGTAAAACGCTATAACGTTAGAAATAGAGTAGAGCAGTTACAAGTTGAGCCGATATCAAAAGCTAGTAGTAAACAGCGTTCAGGACGTGCTGGGCGTACTAGTCATGGTATGTGTATACGCTTATTTAGTGAAGAAGAGTTTAACATACGTCCAGAATATACCGATCCTGAGATTATCAGAAGTAATCTAGCTAATGTTATTCTACGCTTAATTGGGCTGAAATTGGGAGATCCACTGACATATCCATTTCTTGATTTACCTCAAAACACGGCATATAATGATGGTTTTAAGACATTATTTCAACTAAAAGCATTAAATGATGA
>CANMQR010000130.1 GCA_947499925.1 Neisseriaceae bacterium | reverse complement strand
TTGCTAATAAACTTATTAATAATAATTTGCGTTTCATAATAATATACCCTTAAAAAATAACCTATTAAAAAGACGTACCCAATTGAAACTGGAACGGTTGTAAATTGTCATTTGCTTGGCTAAACATAGGTAATGCATAACTTAGTTTAATCGGCCCAAGTGGCGAAATCCAAGTTAAACCAAAGCCATAGCTACCACGAAATGACTGTTCTGGAGTAAGCCCAAATGAATTCCCACCCCATAGCGAACCCATATCATAAAATATTCCCAAACGTACAAGGTGCTGATCTTTAATCCCCGGCATAGGAAATAATATATCATTAGTCCAAACCATTTCATTAACACCACCAAGCGATGACCCATCTGTATCTTTAGGACCAATAGTACCAATGTAGTAACCCCTAATTGAGTTGATACCACCTAGAAAATAATTTTGATAAAATGGTACCGTACTACCACCATAGGCATTAATTGTACCAAATTGTGCGTTCGAACGCCAAACATAATCACTACCCCATAAAGATGTGAACCAAGTATTTTGAGAAGTAAAACGATAATATTGAGCACCAATCAAAGGCATAGTCATATCCGCAGTCTGGTTATAAAGCGCTCCTGATGTAGGCCACAAGGTACTATCGGTAGTATTTCTAACCCAACCAACAGATACTGGAACAGCATTTACCGAATTACCAAACTGATTGGTAAATTGTACAAACCTTAATGGTACATTCGCACTTGATAAATTAATTTGATTATTTTCGAACCCCATACTGAAGTTGATTTTATCATACTCTGACACTGGTATTCCAAGCCTTGCCCTCGCACCAATTGTTTGGGTGGAGTACGGGCTAATACCGGCCTGATTTGGAGTGTATAAATTATCATAAATATCATAACCAAGACTTGTAGCATTAGGCTTATAATACGGGTCTGTAAAAGATAATGAAACACTTTGGTTTAATGCACTAGTAGATGCACTTAAAGATGCAGATTTACCAGAACCAAATAAATTTGATTGCGAAATCGAACCATTTAATAATACACCTTGACCTTGAGCATATCCAATCCCAAAATTTATACTACCAGTATTAGTTTCTTCAACATTAACATCCAAATCAACATCATCGCCAACCCCAGGAACTGGTATTGTTGTTACATCCGCAGATTTAAAGTACCCAAGTAGGTTTAAGCGTTCCTTTGAACGTTTAACCGCACTTGAATCATAAAGAGCATTTTCAGACTGTCTTAATTCACGTCTAACTACAATATCACGGGTTTTTTTATTCCCAATAATATTAATTTGGCGTACATAGATTTTTTTACCAGTATCCATAAAGAAAGTAAAACTAACTGTCTTATCTTTTTCATCAAATTCCGGTACAGGATTTACATTTGCTAGAGCATATCCATAATGCCCAAGTTTGGTTTTTAAATCATCAACCGTCTTACTAATTAAGGCCTGATCAATTACTTTTCCAGGTTTTAATAGTATTAATGGCTCTAATTCAGACATAGGAACATTTTTTACATCCCCAGCTAGTTTAGCACTTTTTATTTTATACTGAGCCCCTTCAATTACATTGATTGTTATATAGACAGATTTTTTATCAGGAGTTAACTGAACTTGAATAAAATTAATCTTAAAGTTAATATAACCATGGTTTTGATAATATGCTCTGATTTTTTCAAGATCCGCAGATAATTTATCACTTACATAATCATTATCTTTGTGCCACCAGCTAAGCCAATTACCAGTATTTAAAAACATCTCTTTATTAAGGACTTTGTCACTAAATACTTTATTGCCGACAAATACAATTGAAGCAATTTTAGCAGGGTCACCTTCTACAATTTTTATACTTATTGAAACTCGATTACGCTCTAGTTTAACAATTACTGGCGTAATAGTAACTGAATAAAGTCCTCGATTATAGTATTCAGACCTAAGACTTAAGATAGACTCATCAATTATGCTTTGATCAAATATCTTACCTTCAGCTAAATCACTATCCCTTAGCGATTTTGTTAATAAGTCATGGTCAAATGCCTTGTCTCCTGTTATAGTTAATTCAGAAATAATAGGACGCTCTACAATATCAATAATCAGTACATTTGATTGCTTTTCAACACGAACATCTTTAAAAAATCCGGTAGCGTATAATTTGGTTATAATATCGTCAACTGTCGCCTGAGATACTGACTCGCCAACTTTAACTGGTAAATACGAGAAAATTGTACCAGCTTCGATTCTTTGTAGCCCATTAACTCTTATATTCTTTACTAGAAATGGCGTGAAAGCATAAGCATGCCCCACCATAAGGAACATACTTCCAAGAATAATCAGTATTAATTTTCGCATATTTATTATAATCTTAGTGTCTCATTACAAATTACTTTGATAGTTACTCAAATATTGTTTCATTTTTTCCATAGCTTTAACTTCAATTTGCCTTATTCTCTCAGCCGATACTCCATATTTTTCCGCTAATTCACTGAGTGTTAATTCATTTCCTGATTCAGCAAGCCAGCGTGATCTGATGATATCCTGACTTCTCTCATCAAGTTCTGATAATGCAGTTTCTATTCCATCAGTATGTAGTTTATCTTGGATCTTCTTCTCTATCATCATTTCAGGAGTATGATCTTCGTCCCGCAACCAATCAACTGGTGCAAAACCTTCACCATTTTCTGGTAATATGCTAACATCGCCACCAGTTAGGCGCATATTCATATCAACAACATCATTTCGAGTAACATTTAGTTCTTTGGCTATCTTATTAGCCTCAACCTCAGATAAGTTACCCATGTCTTCTTTGTGTGAACGTAAATTAAAGAATAATTTGCGCTGATTTTTTGTTGTTACAGTTCTAACAATACGCCAATTTTTAATCACATATTCATTTATTTCAGCACGTATCCAATGAATCGCAAAAGTAACTAAGCGTACTTTGCGTCTTGCATCAAATCTTTTTACGGCTTTCATTAGACCGATAGTACCTTCTTGAATTATGTCAGCCAAAGGTAAACCATACCCCATATAACCACGTGATATAGATACTACTAGCCTTAAATGTGATAAAACAAGATAACGCGCTGCTTCAACATCTTCATCATTACGCCACTGCTCTGCCAAATCATACTCTTCTTTGTCTGTTAATAACGGAATAGTATTTACAAAACTTATATATGCTTCAATACCACCAGTACTTACAACAGGTAGATTAGCTGGAAAATTATCAGGTTTTTTCATTTATCTTCAAAATCAAAAACGATGCCTCATGGCACCATTTATAAAATGTTAAGCTCCATTTTGGTCAAGTAAATGACGTTTTTCTTTTATTTTTGCCCACTCATCAGCGTCAACTGGTGCATCTTTCTTAGATACAATAGGTTTCCAGTTAGCATTTTTGGACAAAATATCATTCAAATGAATAAAATCTTGCTGCTCTTCAGGTACTTCATCTTCAGGAAAGATAGCATCAACGGGACATTCAGCAACACATAGTGTACAATCAATACACTCGTCAGGGTCAATTACTAGAAAATTAGGCCCCTCACGAAAGCAGTCCACAGGACATACATCTACACAATCAGTGTATTTACATTTAATACAACTCTCAGTAATTATATATGCCATTTAGTACTATTCTCCATAATTAATCTCTCTCTTCTCATT
>CANMQR010000129.1 GCA_947499925.1 Neisseriaceae bacterium | reverse complement strand
TGATTGATTATGAACGTCGCCATGTATATAATAAACAAAATACACACTATGAGAATGAATTTGTTATTACGTTTACATATCTACCACCATCTGATGTGACTTCTAAAGCAGCAAACTGGTTTTTGGAAAGTGATAAGAATAAAGAAAAAGTTAATTATGAAATATATTTACAAAAGTTTAAAGATATTATTCAACAAGTGCGTAGTGATTTATCTTTAAGAATTTATACTACTCCGTTAAATAATGAAGAAATGTTAAAGTATTTTCATTTTTGTATCAACGGTTATAATCATACTTTTACTTTACCTAAAAATGGGTGGATTGATCTAGATTATAGATTAGCTAGTCAAGATATTTTACGCGGTTTTGAAGTAAAAGTTGGTGCTAATTTTGTAGGTATTGTTTCGGTTGGAGATGGGTTACCTTTAGAAACATATCCAGCAATTCTACATGCATTAAGTACATTAGAATTTGAATATAGATGGAGCACAAGATATACTTTTCTTGATAAAGTATCTGCTACTAAACTCCTTAATTATATTACAGATTACCATTATCAAGCTAGAGAATCAGCTTCGCAGATGCTGAAGAATAGAATGGGTGGGGAGGGAACAGTTAGAGTTAATAGGTCGGCACTTACCTTTGCAGATCAAGCAGAAGATGCTTTAGAAAAAATTGAAACTGCTGGTCTTAATGTTGGAAAATTCACCTGTAGTATTGTAATATTTGATGAAAATAAGGCTAGCTTAAATGAAAAGTTAAAGTTAGTACAAAATGTTCTTAGTATAGTGAATTTAAATGGCAAAATAGAACAGGCAAATGCCTTTGATGCCTTTCTAGGGGCAATTCCCGGGATGGTTAGAAATAATCAAAGAAAATGGATAATAGATACTGTTAATTTAGCTGATTTAATGCCCACCACTTCGGTTTGGGCGGGTTATGACAAAAACCCATGTCGGTACTATGCAACTAACAATCCGCCATTGTTCTATGCTTCAACAGAGGGCAATACACCCTTTAGAGGATGCCTTCATGTAGGTGATATCGGTCATACTTTAATCATGGGCCCATCAAGATCTGGGAAATCAGTACTATTAAATTTTTTAGCAACGCAGCATTTTCGTTATAAAGACGCTAAAGCATTTATCTTTGATTTAGGCCACTCTAGTATGCCATTGTGTTATGCAATGAATGGTTCTCACTATGACATTGGCGCTGATGACTTTACGTTAACATTTAAACCCCTTGAATATCTCAATGGTGAGGACTTTAATTTTGTTTGCCAATGGATTGCAGAATTAGCAGAAATTAATGGTATGCATGTTACTTCTAAAGATAGAGTCGACATCAGCGAGATATTAAAAGTTATAAAAGAAGAGGCCACTTTTGAACAACGAACTTTATCGTATTTTTATCACCAAATCAAACCTAGAAATAGACCTTTATCAGAAGCTATTAAACAATATGTTCATGCAGATAGTTCATCAAATAACTTTATTACCAGATTATTTAATGCCCAAGAAGATAAGTTAAGCATGAGCAGATTTACTGTTTTTGAACTAGAGCGATTAAGTAAATTAGGTTCACATGTGCTAATCCCAACAATTAAGTATTTATTTCAGATGATATTTAGACAATTAAACGGAGAGCCAACGATGATTATTTTAGAAGAGGCGTGGTTAATTTTTAAAACCCCAGTGATGCAAAATATGGTTGAGGAATGGTTACGTACGGTAGCTAAAAAAAACTGTCTAATTGTTTTATGTACTCAACAAATTTCAGACATATTAAATTCTGATATTTCTGATGTTTTATTGGATCAATGCGCAACAAAAATATTTCTTCCAAATAATGAACTAATTAATAATGAGCGAGGAGCAGAAGCTTATTATAAGATTGGATTAAATAATAAACAAGTAGATATGATAGCAAATGCTTTGCCAAGAAGAGATTATTTTTTCTCAAATATTATAGGGAATCGTCTTTTTAGTTTAGGGTTAAGTGATGTTGCACTAACATTATTAGGTAAAACTAGTATGGAAGATTTAAAAAAAGCTAAATTTTTAAAACAAAAATATGGTGAACACTTCGCTGCCGCATGGTTAAAGGAATATGGGTTGTCTGAAGCGGCAAAGTTTTGGTTAACATTACATGAGAATAATTTTAATAAAAATACTGTTAAATGAGAGAAAAATGGCAGAAAATCCTCAAAAAATAATTAGATCATCTAAATATAATGAAAATCCTTATTTTCAGGAGAAAAAAGGGTATGTTGATTTACGAGGTAATGATAAGTTAGATAAAGCTACCTATAAAGTCATTGCTATAGTTTGTTTAGGTATTGCAACTATTGCAATTAGCGGTATGATATACATAGGGTCAAAATCAAAATTTATTCCAATGCTTTACAAGGAAAGTAATGAAGGGGGGTTGACCTTTGTTGGTTATGCATCAGATCCTTTAAAATTAACCAATAATATGATTGGTAATCAATTAGTAGGTTATATTGAGGCACTAAGGAGAGTACCACAAGATCTAGATTTAAAAAATGATTACTCGAAAAGAGTTCGAATGATGACTAATCCTTCATTATTTGATAATATTTTGGTTAATATGCTAATAGAACGTTATACAAATAATGTTGGTAAAGCAGTCATGGTTACGGTAAAAAATGTACTCCCGATTGGTAAAAACACATGGCAACTTGATTGGGATGAAAGCACAAGTGGAGTGGTTTTAGGGAGATATAAGGGTTCAATTACATTTAATATGCAAAAAGATTTAATTGATCCTACAAAACTTATTTATGATCCGCTTGGGATTGTTGTAACAGATGTAAGTATATCACCAGAATTGAAGGTGGGCCAATAATGAAAAGATTAATTTTATCCCTAATTATTTTATCGACTACTATATTTGCCGCAGTTCCAGAACATAATGCTAGTAGTCAACCCTTGGCAGCTAATTCTTCTGAGAAGCTTGCGCCACTTTTAACCCTGATACCAAAGACACCGTCATCTCCAAATTCTACGAATGTTGAAAATAATTCAGGAACAACAAAAATTACCCCAAGATCTAAAAGAACCTATAGACCAAGAGCGATAAAAAAACGTACAAATTATTTTGCTAATAGTACATTTGACTTTACATATAATGGCGATGTTTCTTTAATTCCTCAGGCATTACACCAATATGACCCAGATGGACAAGTATTATCAAGTTTAGGAACTCCAAACAAGTATAATATAAATATTGACTTGCAAAATACTAATCTTAATACTATTCAAAACTTCATATCGCAATCAACTAATGGTAGGGCTACACTACAATATGATCCGACCCTCGATACATTAAGAATAGTTTTTGATACTAAAGTTACTGTTGCACAAGATGCAATTAAACAATCATTAATTTGGCAAGATGGTGGTACTCCTAGTCCAGTTCTAAGTAAAGAAGGGTTAGTTTTGTTTCCATTTGGACAATATGAACCAAAAATAACTTGTCAACCATTGCAATTATGTGATATTCAACTTCAAGCTGGAGAAGCAATTAATAGTTTATCAATCGGTGACTCTGTTAACTGGAATAAAGATGATAGTAAAGTTCCAATAGTGTATTCTGGTCCAAAGTCAAAACTAATTCCCAATATAATTCTCAAACCATTGTATGGAGGGTTAAAAACGAC
>CANMQR010000128.1 GCA_947499925.1 Neisseriaceae bacterium | reverse complement strand
GGAAATATACCATGAATGTAAAAGTTGATGATGATACTACTTATAAGATAGACTTCGATGATTGGATGTTCTTAATGAATGATGGAAAACTAGTTAATCGTAACTATTTTCATAAATATGGTCTTGATGTAGGTGAACTAACGTTATTTATGGAAAAGCAAAGTAAATAATGATTAAATATACTATTACTCCAAATATTAATTCACATACTTATAATGTGAAATTAAGCTTTGTTGCAACTTCTAGCTCTCATATTTTAAAATTGCCGGTATGGATTCCTGGTAGTTATATGGTGCGGGAGTTTAGTAAGAATATAGTTAGTATTGATACAGTACAAGTGTCACATCAATTAGTGCAACTTGATAAAAATACTTGGGAAATTTCTAATCTAATACCAAATAGTGAAGTAAATGTTATTTATAATGTTTATGCATATGAATTTGGTATACGTACTGCATTTCTTGATTTTACGCGTGGGTATTTTAATAATACTAGCTTATGTTTATATGTGGATGGTAAAGAACATCTAAAACATACAATCACCATTAAGCAACTCCCACAAAATTGGCAAATAGCAACAACTCTTGATAAAGTCTCAGATAGTCAATATAGTGCTGATAATTACGATATGCTGATCGATTGCCCAGTTGAGCTTGGGGCATTTAAACGCCTTGAATTTATTATCAAAGGTGTGCCAATTTATTTTATACTTAGTGGTACGATAATCAAAAACTTTGATGAGAAGCGTTTTTTATCTGATGTAAATACAATCTGCCAAACCGAGATTGATTTGTTTGGTGGTATTCCACCATTCAAAAATTATACCTTTATTCTTTATCTTGGTGGGGAAATTTATACTGGTTTGGAACATCGAAATTCTACTTTATTAATGGCGCCATATTACTCATTACCAGTTAGTAGTCAAACCGAGATTGGGGGTGATTATCTTAAACTCTTAGGGCTAATAAGCCATGAATTTTTCCATACATGGAATGTCAAACGAATTAAGCCACAAGTATTTAATCCATACGATCTAGATAATGAAAATTATACGAAACTACTTTGGTGGTTTGAGGGCATAACTTCATACTATGACGATTTGATCTTAAGAAAAAGCGGTCTCATAGATGATAAGCGTTATTTGAAATTGATTACCGATAATATCAATAATGTATATAAATATAACGGTAATAAAATACAAACGCTCGCTAATAGCAGTATGACAGCATGGATTAAGTATTATCGCCAAGATGAGAATAGTCCAAACGCGATAGTTAGTTACTATGTTAAAGGTGCATTAGTTGGTATGTGTCTTGATTTATTAATTCGGGATAGAACAAAATCAAAATCGCTTGACGATGTGGTTTTAGGGCTTTATAATAAATGGCAACATGATGGTTTGGGAATATTGGAAGATGAATTACCTGAATTAATTAAACAATACACGGGGCTAGATTTGAGTGCCGAAATTCATCAATTTGTTGATACATGTGAAGATTTGCCGCTTAATGATTTACTTAGCAAATTTGGGGTAAATGTTCAAACTATCAATAATCAAAGAAATAGTGATGTTGGGCACGTTATTAAAGATACTAGCGAATTACCTACGGCGAAGAAATTTGATTTTGGGTGTAAATTAGTAAAAGATGCTTTTGGTTATAGAGTTATTAATGTATATGATAATACATTAGCGTCGAATCTGGGTCTTGCTGCTAATGATGTTATAATAGCTATTGATGATATCAAACTAAGTGATTTTGATAAGCAAGTTGCTTTATATACTGTGGGTGATGACATTAGTTTAACTTTATTTCGACAAGAAAAGCTAATTAGTATAAACTTTAAACTTATAGAATCCAATTTTGATATTAGATTTTTACAGATAACAGATAAAGATAGATTACCCTACTGGCTGAAATAGTAGTGCATGGATCCCAAACTCTATACGAACAGCAAAATATTCATGTTTGGGATGACGTTAGAGGGTTAAAACAGCAAAATATTCATGTTTGGGATGACGTTAGAGGGTTAAAACAGCAAGATATTCATGTTTGGGATGGCGAATAAAATGAAACAGTGTGATATTTGTCATCGAAGCAGTATTTATATTCGTCGTCCCAGCTTTTTTTCGTCATCCCAGCGAAGGCCATATCGTTATACATAAGTATTTTGGTATAAAAGCGTTATAATAACTGCTTAACATAATAATATGATGGAGTAGTGGTGTTATGACAGATAGCAGTTTGGTTTCAGAAGAATTGAGTGGTGCAAATTTTAAAGATGAGAGACTATCAAAGCGGTTATTGTTGATAGCAGATTCTTTGAGTAAAAAGAGTGAGCAAAGCATCCCAGCTGCAATGGATGGATGGCATGATACAATTGCGACATATAGGTTTTTTGATAATGAAAAAGTCACACCAGCTAAGATTTTAGAGCCGCATTTGGCCAATACAGTAAAAAGGATAAAATCGCATAATATTGTATTATGTTTGCAAGATACTACAGAACTTGATTATAGCAGTAAAAGTGATATAGAAGGTCTTGGACCTTTAAACACAAATACACATAGAGGTTTTTTGCTACACCCAACTATAGCGATAACACCTGAAAGAGAGTTTTTAGGTATTGTTAATGCCAATATGTATACACGAGATTCAATTGGCGATAAAGAGTTAAATCGCAAAAGACCAATAGAAGATAAAGAAAGTATACGTTGGTTAGATAGTTTTGAAATTGTAGATGGTATTGCAAGAGAGTGCTCAGACACGCTAATGGTAAATATTGCCGATAGAGAGGGCGATATTTATGAGTTATTTCATGAAACTGGTGGAATACGCCACGGTGCTGGAGCTCACTGGTTAGTAAGAGCAGCTTACAATAGGAAAGTATCAAAAGATACCAAGTTATGGGATACAGTTGAAAAAGAAGAGGTATGCGGGCATATTGAGTTTAAGCTACCGAAGCGAGGTAATACTCCTGCAAGAATAGTAACGCAGGAACTAAGAATATGTAAAGTTAAACTAGGCGGCTCTAGGCGTGAAGGTGGAGCACTGCCGCCATTAGAGGTAACAGCAGTATTAGCACGTGAAATTAATGCACCTAAAGGTTCGAAACCTGTAGAATGGTTGTTATTAAGTAGCTTACCTGTATATGGAAAAGAATGTGCACTCATGCTAATGCAATGGTATTTATGCCGTTGGGAAATAGAGATATTTTTTAAGACTCTAAAAAGTGGGTGTACGGTTGAAGAACTTCAATTGGAACATATCAGTAATTTATACAATTGTGTAACGTTGTATATGATAATTGCGTGGAGAGTCATGTTTATTAGAAGTATGGGCTTGAAGATACCAGATGAGAACTGTACATTGATATTTACTGACAATGAATGGCAGTCAGTATACTGTATATCTAATAAGACAAAAATACTCCCTGAGCAACCGCCTTCAGTATATCAAATGATTATAATGATTGCAAAGCTCGGAGGGTTTCTTGGTCGAAAAGGTGATGGCTATCCAGGAGTAACAACTATCTGGATAGGCTTCCAAAGGATGGTGGATTTCGCGCATGCATGGGCATATAGATGATACATAAAAAGATATGTATAACGATATGGCGAAGGCTGGGATCCATGCACTTGCCCGAGACTGGCTTAAATTTTGTGTAAATTGAAATTGAATAAATAATTAGTTTTCTAACTGATTATTTGATAAACTG
>CANMQR010000127.1 GCA_947499925.1 Neisseriaceae bacterium | reverse complement strand
TAGGGTCAATATGATGTAGAGGGTTTAATGATAATCTCCCCATCATTTTTGCTGTATTATCGCCGTGGCGTTTAGCTACATAAGCATGTGCTGCTTCATGAGAGGTAATTGCAAAAATAAGTGGTATAGCATAAACCGCTATTTTTTGTATAACAGATAATCCTTGCATAACTAGAAGTTTACCTTATTTACATGGTTTTTAAGCACATCTCTAAATTGAGCTTTGATTCTTTCGATTCCATCTGCTGTTTCAGCTTCAAATCTTAATACCAGCACTGAAGTAGTATTTGAAGCTCTAACTAAACCAAATCCATCTTTATATTCTACACGCAAACCATCAACAGTAATTATATCTGTATTACCAGGAAATTTAGCTGTTTTTTGTAAGCGTTCAACTATTTTATGCTGTTCACCCTCACCCACACTTATATTAATTTCAGGTGTAGCAACTGAATTTGGAAGAGCATTAAGTAATGCTGATGGATCATCAACTTTTGATAATATCTCAAGAAGTCTAGCTCCCGCATAAACACCATCATCAGCCCCACTCCAGCGGTCATTAAAGAATATATGCCCTGACATTTCACCAGCCAATTTAGCACCTATTTCTTTAATTTTAGCTTTAACAAATGAGTGCCCCGTTCTACACATAACAGGAACACCACCATATTCTTTTATCCATGATGCAAGTAGACGGGAGGATTTAACATCATAAATAATTTTAGCCCCAGGGTTATGTTCTAAAATATCAGCTGCAAATAGCATCATTTGACGATCTGGGTAGATTATATTACCATCATTGGTAACAACTCCTAGGCGATCAGCATCTCCATCAAAAGCCAAACCAACTTCAGCTCCAGGGTTTTTGACTGCGGCAATCAAATCAGATAGATTTTCTGGCTTTGACGGATCTGGATGATGGTTAGGAAAAGTACCGTCTACATCACAAAATAACCCTAAAACCTTAGCACCCATACGGCGGTATAATTTTGGTGCAATCTTACCTGCAACTCCATTACCACAGTCAATTACTATTGAAATATTACGTTTTAATTTTACATCACTAGTTATTTTTTTAATATATTGTTCTGACACATCATGTATATGATGATTAGCGGTAGCGCCGTCATTATATTTACCTGCAACAAGACGACTATGTATAGTTTGTATAGAATCTCCTGATAATGTACTACCATTCATAACCATTTTAAGGCCATTATATTCAGGTGGGTTATGGCTACCAGTAATCATTATTCCAGACATTGTTTCTAATTCATAGTTAGCAAAATATACCATTGGTGTAGTTACTTCACCAATTTCATAAACATCACAACCTGCTGCTAAAATTCCAGCTATTAATTTTTTAGACAAAACAGGGCTTGTAAGTCTTCCATCACAACCAACTACTAAGCCTTTTACTTTGGCTTCAATTGCCATAGTACCCAAAACTTTTCCAATACCCTCAACAACATCAGGTGTTAGTTGGGTTTCAACTACGCCACGTATATCATATGCTTTAAAAATTTCTACAGGATATTTCATTTTCTATTTGCCTATCACAAAATGTATTTATATTCACATGTTATGCATTTATATAACATAACAACCGGTAATATTACTATCAAATAATAGTTAGTTTTAATTAGCTAAATATTTATAAACTTTATCAGTTATAATAACGTATGCCAAAAAACCAAATTACGATGCATTATTTTAACATAATATTTAACTATAAACCCCATTTATGCAGTTAAGCCAAATTTCGTTTAAACAATTTATCACAAAACTAGCAGTAGTTGTAGTTGCCGCATACGCTGTAATTATTGCTATATCATTATTTATTACCCTAACTTTATATTTTGGTATAAATATTTACAAAACTAAAATTGAATATTTAATTCATCAAAAAACTGGATATAATTTAACTATTGCTAATATTGATATAAGTATAAGTGGCACCCTAGCCCCTAAAATAATACTTAATGGTACAAAATTAGCTAATCCGCAAGATCCTAAGCAAATACTTGAGATAAAGCATCTTGAAGTCATTCCATCATACAGTAGCTTATGGAAATTAACGCCAATTTTCTCTAAAATAAATATTGACGGGACAGATCTAAATTTTGAGCGTATGGAAGATGGTGGTATATTTTTAAATGGTTTCAAAATAAATAATAATAATCATCATAAACAGTCAAAATCCAAGTTTGATATTGAAGAGCTTTTATTAAAACAAAAGCAAATTAAACTCTCGCATATAAATATTAACTATATTGATAATAAATCTAATTTACCCAAACTATCATTATATAATTTGACTACTAGTCTTGAAAAACATTATTCAAATAGACATAGTTTAATATTATCTATTGGCTCAAGCCTTGATAAAAAAGATAGTTTAATAAATGGAACCCTCACTTGGAAGGGGGCAAAACTAAGTAATATTGAATCTTTGGAAGAAGCTAAGCTAATTGTTGCTACTTCTGAAAGTACTGTAATTGATGCTCAAGTTAAAAATAATAAGCTACAGTTTTTCTATGCTAACTTTAATATTAAGAATCTAAATTATATAATGTCACATCATCAAAATTTGATTAATTTTCCACAATTAGGTGGTAGTATTAAAGTATCCCTAATTAATAATGACCATTATACCTTTGAAGCCAATAATCTAACTGTATCAACTGATAAAGGGTATGTACTTGATAATAAAAATGTCACTGGAAATTACACAATTAATAAACAAGGCTCTTTAAGTATATTAGACACTGATTTAAGTATGTTTAATAACCTTGTCGCGATTTTTCCTGTAGCAAAAAAATTATTTATTAGTGGAACAATAGAAATAGTTAAATTATCCTGGCTTGGTAATATAGTACACTCAACTAATTTTAATATATCTGCAAACTTTACCAATCTAGGGATAAAATCAAATGATGAAGATATACCAAGCTTTAATAATATAAGTGGTAATATATCTCTTACCAAAGAAAGTGGTATACTTAACCTTAGTTTGAAAGATAGTGCCCTTTTATACCCCAAAGTATTTTTAGTTCCATATAAATTTAACTCACTAACAACTAAATTAAACTGGAAAATTAATCCTGACAAAAGCTTCAAGGTAGATTTAGGTAAGACAATTATTGACGAAATTGACTTTAAAGGTAATGTAGAAGGTAAATTTTCATATACAGAAAGTAGTAAAGGTTATCTTTATTTAACGGCTCACGTTGATAAGGTTTTAACAAGTAAGGTTGGGGGTTTTCTACCAATAGTAATTGGAATGCCGGTACATAAATGGCTAAATGCTGGCTTAATTGGTGGGTATGGTGAAAATGCTAATTTATTACTTAGCGGATATTTATCTGATTTCCCTTTTACAAATGGCAAGGGTAAATTTTATATTGACGCTGATGTTGATCATGCCAAATTAAACTATGTAGATACATGGCCACCACTTGAAGATATTATGGGTAAATTTCAAATCCGTAATCAAAAAATTATTATAAAAGCTAATAGTGCTAAAATTTCTGGAAATAATATAGAAAGTGCGATTGTTATTATCCCTGATATGACAGCATCTGACGAAGTCTATTTAACTGCAGATGGGGTGGCATCGGGTAGCACCAGTAAATTTATGACTTATTTAAGTCAAACGCCAGTTAATGAGATAATTGGTCATATTCCTGATAAAGTTACGACAACTGGTAACGGTAGAGTTGCTATTCATCTA
>CANMQR010000126.1 GCA_947499925.1 Neisseriaceae bacterium | reverse complement strand
ATTATACTATCTGAAGCAAGTGAACTTAAGAAAAAGTACGAGTTATCAAAACTAAAAAAAATAATCCAATTTTGTGATACGAATACTTGTCGTGTGCAAAAACTTCTTAGTCTATTAGGCGAAGAGATTGCACCTTGTGGAAAATGTGATAATTGTATCAATCCTCCAAAATTAATTGATGCTACTATTGTGACGCAGAAAATTCTTTCAACTATTTATCGCTTGAATCAAAAGTTTGGAACTACACATATAGTAGATGTTCTTAGAGGTAAATCAACTATAAATATCCAAATTTGGGAGCATCACCGTCTTTCTACCTTTGGGTTATGTAATGAATATAGTAGTAAGGATTTAAGACGTACAATTAGGCAATTATATTGTAAAGGAATAATTGATATAGATTATCACACCAGTAATCTAAAATTAAATGATAAATCTTTACCGATTTTGAGGGGCAAAGAAGATATTCATTTAGCAAAATCAGCATATCGTTCAAATACGCGCTCGGTATCAGATATTTGGTTAAGAACAGAGATAGAGGAGCGCTTATATAGAGATATCGTTATGTGGCGTCATAGTAAGGCCGTTAGCCATAAAGTATCGCATCATGCGATCTTATCGGATAAAACTGTATATGAGATTGTTACACAAAAACCATCTGATATAGATGGCTTAAGTGGTATTTATGGTATAGGTCAGGTCAAACTTACTAGATTTGGTAAAGATTTACTTAATCTAGTAGCGCGTTATAAATAACTTTTTGCTATAACCCTTAATTTTTGAGGCTTGATTTTACTAGCATTACCCGCACAACCAAATGAAATAAATCTATCTTGACATAGTTGTTTTGCTGCGTTTTTGGCCGCGATAAGATATTGCCTTGGGTCAAAGCAGTCAGGTTTTTTATTTAGATATTCACGAACAGCACCTGTCATTGCCAATCTAATATCAGTATCAATATTAATCTTACGCACGCCAAATTTAATAGCGGTTTGAATTTCTTCAACAGGAACACCGTAAGTTTCTTTAATAACCCCACCATTATCGCGAATTACTTTAAGCCATTCTTGGGGAACTGAGCTTGAACCATGCATTACTAAGTGCGTATTTGGTATTGCTGCATGGATTTTTTTAACATGTTCAATTGCTAAAATATCACCAGTTGGTTTACGACTAAATTTATAAGCACCATGAGAAGTTCCAATTGCAATAGCTAGAGCATCAACTCCTGAATGTTTGACAAAATCTTGTGCTTGCTTAGGGTCGGTTAATAATTGATTCATACTAAGGGTGCCTTCAAACCCTTGCCCGTCTTCTTCACCGCCTTGTCCCGTTTCTAAAGATCCAAGACATCCTAATTCGCCTTCGACAGATACACCGATAGCATGAGCCATTTCAACTACTTTTTTGGTAACATCAAGATTATATTCATAGCTACTTGGGGTTTTACCATCAGCAAGTAGTGAGCCATCCATCATAACTGAGGAAAAGCCTAATTGCATTGCTTCTATACATACACTTGGTGATGCTCCATGATCTTGGTGCATTACTACGGGAATATCTGGATATTTTTCTATAGCCCCTAGAATAAGGTGTTGTAGAAACTCTTCCCCAGCATATTTACGAGCTCCAGCTGAAGCCTGAAGAATAACTGGTGAGTCAGTCTCTTGTGCGGCTTCCATAATAGCTTGAACTTGTTCAAGGTTGTTTACATTAAATGCTGGAACACCATATATATTCTCAGCTGCATGATCTAAAATTTGACGTAATGATACTAGTGCCATAGTACGATTTTCTCCTATCTAATGTTAATTTTTCTCGCAATTTTTTGGGAGGTTTTTTGTTCAATACTAGTATTTTAGTCGAATTTGAGAGCTTTGATGAAAGTATTTTAATTTATTATATTTTAGAGTTATAGGCAGTATGCTGGAGTTGATCCGACATACTACCTATTATTAATTAGTAGATTAATTATTCAAAATGCGATTATATATCAAGCTACCAATTCCGCAGTACAGTATTCCTGATGGGCAATATCCTGTTTTTATATCTTGTCCAATTTTAGTAAGTACGCCGTTATTAATTTGATACGTTGATATTGATCCCAGACCTATTGTGCCAATTTTATTGCTGCTACCAAATGCATTAGTCACATAGGCATAGTTATCCAATATAGTTATTGAAGATGGTATATATCCAGTATCTATAGTTGATGCTAATTTAGTAAGCACACCGTTCTTAATTTGATACGTCGATATTGTTCCCTTGCCAATCCCAAAAGTATCACCGAATGCATTAGTGACATAAGCATAACCGTTTGATACAGCGATTGCACTTGGGAAAAACCCAGTGCTTTCAACTGATATCAGTCCGAGTGTTCCATCATCATTTATCTGATATGCATCTATATTGCCATATGCTGAATTATATATTTGTAAAAGTTCAGAAGGTGGTGAAGACTCCGAATGCTTCACAAAGCTTTCTAATGCACTCTTATTGATTAAATTAAGCACATAAGCGAATTTGCCAGATATAGTAATTGTAATTGGAAATGCACTCGAAGGAGCAGTAGACTCTAATTTTAAAACACCTTCATTAATCTTATATTCTAGTATTAAACCGTTGTCGCCACTTTCATTTTTAGTTGATACACAATATTTATTACTACCTAATGTAACCGGGTTTGAACAGTTTGTAGAGGTTGAAGCAACAGGATTTGCAATAGTAACAGAAGCCGGAGTAGCAGCAGGATCCAGGGCAGCAGCAGGAGCTGGAGTAGCAGTTGTGCCTGATTTAAAATACGCTAACGTGCTACTTGTACTATCTGAATTATTTCCAATATTGACATTCAAAACAGTGGCATAGGCATAACCATCTAATATGCTTATTGCAGATACTATACCTGGTGCACTTTCAGATGACGTTCGATTTAGTGTTCCATTATTAATATGATAGGTTGTAATATTTGAAATAAGCGGAAGGCTTTCGTTACTATCACTTTCAGGAGCTGGATAACTAATAACATAAGCATAGTTATCTTCAATAGTTATTGCATATGGTATGTATGCAGTACTTTCAGATGATATTAGATTTAGTGTCCCGTCGTTATTGAACTTATAAGATGATATTTTGCCGGTGGTAATAATGGTATCGCTTTCAATGCTTTCAATTAGTGTATAAAGAGCATAAGCATAATTACCGGATACAGTAACTGCACTTGGGGCATAATCGGCGCTTTCAGTTGATATTAGTTTTAGTGTTCCGTTATTGGCTTGATATTTAGATATAGTACCAAGACTACCTGGAGCATTACTTTCACCGAATGCATTAGTGATATACATAGATTGCGGAGTTGATGTACTATTTTGACCCGACGACGAGCCACAAGCACTCAATAACCCACAAAATATAACAAGTATTAATTTTATAATTTTAGCAAACATTTTAAAATCCTTAAAAAGGACGATTATTTGTATTATTATACTATATTTGTATAATGTATCGCAACTACTTATAAACTTTATTACGTTGAAATTTAAAAAAAGAAAATGGCTTTGTATTATTGGAAAGATTCCATGGTATAATAATGTGATTATTACAGAAGGATTATTATGTTATTGATAAATAGAAGTGTTGAAATAAAATCTAGTTTAGAATGGATAAAAGCAAGTTTTGCTATTTTTCGTGAGAAACCATTACAGTTTATGGTTTTAGGTATTTTTAGTACTTTGGTGT
>CANMQR010000125.1 GCA_947499925.1 Neisseriaceae bacterium | reverse complement strand
TGAAGACCCAATGGTTGAAGTTGTACCGCTTAAAGCAGAAACTCCGCAATACAAAAGTTATCGTGATTACAATGAGGCATTAAAAGAAGAGTTTGAAGAAGTGCAGGATAAAGCAATTTACAACCCAACTCCTGAGAATATTAAAGCATATAACGTGGCTTTACGTATGATAGGTAATAATGCGACAAAGTTCGGTTTATTAACTGTAACCCAAAACTGGCAAGATCCAAAGTCAGGCATGAGCATGTCTGCACCTAATGGAGCAGGACTACAGTATGATTTAGATACACAACGCCAACAAATTGGTGAAATTGTTAAACGTTATGCCATATTTTATTTTATTGCTCATGATTGCAAGTATTGCGAGCTTGAGGCTAATGAGTTAAAAAGGCTTGAATATACGTATAAAGTATCAGTTAGGGTTATCTCTATGGATGGTACTAACCTACCGCAGTATCCTAACCCAACTCCAGATAATGGTATTAGTAAAAAATTACAAGTTAAACAAGCTGGAGAAATCCTAGCATTTGATAGTAAAGGTAACCAAATAACAACGCTTGGTTTTGGTTATATTCATTTTGATCAGATTATTCAGCGTATGCAAACTTTATTTATTAGTGGCACAGCAAACTGGAATCAATACTTGAATCAAGAGCAGCCTGTACTTCTTAATCGTGTAGACGATTCTGCTTTAGATTCATCAGCAACAAAATCATCTGGAACAAACTTACTTGGAGTAGAGTCAAAATGATTAAAAAACTAATACTTGTAATAACCCTTATATCTATGGTAATTACTTCCAATGCCGATGTCAATACAGCAGTAGATAACTTTTTTAGTTCGATAACAGATGGCGTAAATACTGCCACTATAGTTCAAAATCAATCAGCAGGAGTTATGTCCTTCGGTGGTATTGCAACTCGTTCACAAGTGATTAACTATAACCCTGTGCAGTTTACTCCTCCTAGTTTTAATAATTCCTGTGGTAATTTGAACTTCTACTCTGGGGCATTGTCTTTTATGACTAACACCGATCAATTGGTACAGTTTCTACAAAATACATTGATGACAGCAGGAATTACAGCAGTAATGACAGCATTAAAAGCCGTTACACCTAACATTGCAGGCACACTACAATCGATGTTTGATGCTGCCCAAAAGATGCTCAACATGTTTAATAACTCATGCCAGTTAGGTATGGCATTGGGTAATACAGCTGGATCATGGCTAAATGATCGAGTGGCTAAAGCTAAGTCTGAAGCACATGGGGACTCTGCCGATGCTTCAGATGCTGAGATTAACTCTAGTACTGGTGGTAGTAGCGTCACTAGTCTAGCTAAAAAGATGGATGATATTGCAACTAGATACCATAATTGGGTTGACTCGCATGCTAAATTAAATCCTGATGATAGCTCAGGAGTAATGACTTCAATTGCAAATCAATATGGTTCGGTAGTGTGGAAAGGCTTACAAGCACTTAATCTATACTCATTACCATACGATAAGACTGATGTGGCAAGTATTGCTAACTTAGCTATTTCATTAACTGGTGACTTAATCTTTTATCCACCAAATAAAGATGGTACTGGTTTAAAAGCAAGAATAATCCCCCCTGCAATAACAGATATTAGCAATTTTATGGCAGCTAATAGTAAGAGTACAATACGTACATATAATTGTCCACATTTTGATATGAAGGATCCTCAGGAATGTTCTGATGGTGACACCTCGTTAGATAATATTACTTATCCCACTACTCCATACAACGGTGGGATTATGAAAAAAATTCAAACTGCTGTTATGGATATACAAACTCACTTTACTAATCCAGGGAGTTCTTTAAGTAATGACGACCTTTTAATTATTGCTATTTCACCTATGCCGATATATGCTGTAGCTCAAGCTTTGGATGATATTGGTATAACTGCTGAAATCAGTAATATGTTAGGGCAATACTCAGCACAAATCTCTTTTGAAGTATTACAAAAGTTAGTTAATGTAGCCCTTAATATGGCAATCCAAGCTTCAACAGCAAGAAGCAATCCTGATACTCAACAAAGTATCTCACATTTCTTAAATACCATTACTAATCTACAAAGCCAGATTAATGCCCAATCGCAAAAGTATGTTACCCATGATCCAGTAGAAGTGCTACAAAAACTGAACTATCTACGTGGTTATGCCCAAAATCAAATGTCACCCGAAATCATGCAAAAAGTCGCTTTTGCCAAACAATTAAGTAATTAGGAATTAATAAAAAATGAATTTAACACTTTTTGTTTACGGTAATGGAGATTTTATTTTAACTATATTAAGCTCTGTTAATTTCTTTATGAAAAATGCTATGTCATTTTTTGAGGTGGCTGCCGTATTGTCATTACTGATATTTGCTTTTGAAGCAACAGGCATAATGTCAACACGTGGCTATGATTGGACTAAGTTTATTAAGGTATACTTACTTTTATCATTATTTGTTTTAACGCCCTATAAAGGTGAATTAGTTGTTCACGATGTAATATCTAACCAAGATTATACTTTTAAGCCTGCTTTCAAAAAAGTACCGATTGGCTTAATTGTACCAATTGCAATGGCTTCAACAATAATGAATAAGTTAATTAATCTTTATCAACAAAATTTTGAGATTGACGAAAACTTAAATTTTACTTACTCTGGCATGAATTTTGGGGCAAATTTTATTCAGAGTTTAGATTCTGTTAACTCTTATGATGAGAAGTTTAATCGTAATTTGGATAATTATATGCAAAATTGTGGTTTTCCATTATTACATAAAGCGGGTAAGTTATCAGAGTTAAGAACTAGCCCTGATATCTTTAAAACCCTCATTGATAATACATCAGCTAATAGATTTGTTCAACAAGTTGATTTTGCAAGCGGTAATCCAATTATTAAGCCCTGTAATGGAGCAATTGCAGATATTAATGGCTATTATAATCAAAATAAGGATAATTTCTTTACCCAAAATGCAAAAATGATGGGCATAGATGTAGGTTCACCAGAAGGGATGCAACGCTTCATGAATGCAGCCAATGCTACTACGGATAAACTACTTAATATATCGCGAGATGCTTCACTATCTTTAAAACAAGCTATCGCTATGAACATGATTATGGCTTCAATTAAAAATGGCGCCCAAAGTGTTGGTAATGGCTCATTAGCTTTAGCAGCCTACGATGCCGAACAATTCCAGCAGTATAAGAAAAGTAGTGAATTGTCTGGCTCTGCCTCAGCAAGAACCGTACCAATACTTGTAGGTATTGGATTTGCCTTGCTATTTTTCCTCTATCCAGTAATGATATTCCTCGCTATAGCTATGGGTTCTTATAGAGCAATAGGAGTCTTTTTTCAGATACTGGTTGCACTTAATCTAATTCCTTTAATTTATGAGATTTTAAACTACATTACTACATATTATCTAGAGAAAAAGTTAGGGGTGGTAATTGTAGGACAAGGTTATAATTATGATGTATCAACATCAATCTATAGCTTTACAGATAATATGATAATTGCAGGAAACTATTTAGCTACTGCTACCCCATTAATTGCTTATGCCATTGTATCTGGTTCATCACAAGCCTTAACTTCAGTGTTTGGGCATATTAACGACCCCGCTAAACAACAATCAATGCAAGTTGGTGGTGAGATGGCACGTGGTAATCTAAATATGGGCAATGCCAATATTGATAATGCTTCGTATCATAATACTCAAGGCAATAAACTAGACACCCAATTA
>CANMQR010000124.1 GCA_947499925.1 Neisseriaceae bacterium | reverse complement strand
GTACCTAATAGTGTAGATATAAGAGCAGCACCCCACATACCGTGGGCAATAATTCCATGAAACATATCATCTTTAGCAAACTCAATATCAACATGCGCTGGGTTTACATCCCCTGACATAATTGCAAATAATTCAATATCTTTGATTGTGAGTGTATGCTCTAATGATGCGCTATCCCCAACATTTATTTCTGAAAAAATCTTATTTTCTATGTACTCCACTTGAATTAACCTCTAATATTTATAATAATTGATAAATTGGAATTAACCCTTTTTATTTGCTAAACTTTTAATGTTCATTTAAAATCCTAGAATACAAAATATAGTACTTTTATGCTAAAGTATTTTAACATAAAACACTGATATAACATCAACATTTACAGCATTTTATAAAAAATGTAATTTGGATAAGCAATTAAATATAATATTATGATACCATATATACTTAATTTTTTACTATTTAAAAACTTCAACATTTATGAAAGATATTAGATAATATGAATAAACACAAACTCTCTACTTGGCAACTGGCTCTAATTTCAACTGGCGGTATGTTTGGTGCTGGATGGCTATTTTCGCCTTATTATGGTTTTCAGATGGCAGGTGTTGGAGTATTGTTTTCTTGGATTATCACAGCAGCTCTTACTATAATTATAGGTTTAGCTTTTATTGAAATTGCAAGCTTACTACCTGTTTTGGGTGGAATAAGTAGATTTGTAGGTGTTACTCATAATCGAAACCTAGCATTTATCTTTTTAAGTTTCACGTGGCTTAGCTATGTAGTATACCTACCACTTGAAGCACAATCAGCAATACAATATATTGGATTTTGGTGGAGTGATTTGGTGCATCAAACACCGCACGGAGTAGAGCTATCTAAATTAGGATTTGGTTTTGCTATTGCTGTTATACTTGGACTAACTTGGTTTAATACATTTTTTATAACTAATGTTGCAAAATTAAACTCCTGGGTAAGTGTTGGTAAATTAATGATACCTGTTTGTGTAGTTGTTGTAATGATTTTATCTTTTGGTAAATGGCAAAATATTACAGATAATTTACATGCAACCCCTATATCTTTCGAACATATTTTATTAGCTATTACTACTAGTGGATTAGCTTTTGCATTTACTGGATTTCAAAATGCCTTAATTCTCGCTAATTATGCCAAGAACTACAAAAAAGCAGTTCCAGCTTCGATATTTTCTGCTGTAATTTTTGGTGGTCTTATTTATTTTTGTCTATCATTAGCTTTTATTGCGTGTTTACCAGCTGGTCACCCTCTTGGAATAAATGCTGTAGCTCCATTACTAGGCCTAGTTGTGTTATTTAATGCGCATATACTATTTACAATACTATTTTTAGATGCTGTTAGCGCCCCACTTGGAACTGCAAATGTATATACTGCGGTTACAGGTCGAGTTTTATATAGCCTAGGTACAGATTTTTTCCCTAAGAGTTTTTTAACTAAACTAAATAAATTTAAAACTCCATCTGGGGCTTTATGGCTAAATGGATTTATCGGTATTTGTTTTTTAATGCCTTTTCCTACCTGGAAACAGCTAGTTGACTTTTTATCTTCTATTGTAGTTTTTTCATACTTAGCCGCTCCAATTGCTCTAATAATCTTACGTAGAGCACTACCAGATTCGGCAGATCGGGTATTTAAAGTAAAATACTACAACGTAGTTGGTTATCTAGGATTTGCTTGCTGTAGTTTATTAATCTACTGGTCTGGCCAAAGTAATCTATTTTATCTAACAATATTTTTAGTTTTAACAACTATTGCTTATGGAATATTTGTTAAAGGCAGTAACCCGATAAAAGCGCTATCACAAAGCTGGTATTTGGTTATCTATGTATTACTAATGGGCGTAGTATCTCATTTACGTGAAGCTAATGCTATTGGTTTTCCAATAGATAACCTATTTATTATAGCTTTAGGTTTAATTACTTGTAAAATAATGCTAAGTAGCAGCTTAAAACAAGATGAGATTGTACAAAACATGTCTCATCTAAAAGAAGAAGTAACTAGCATCATCAACGAATAAGCGTTTTAATTTTAGATAATTGTATACAGGAATGACAAGTACCACATTCCTGTATTTTTTCATTTAAATACTGAGGTCTACGGCAAGACCACGTTTTGTCTACAATAGGCTTTGGCAATGTTTCATAAATTTGCTGTTTTGTAAGATGCTCTACCGGATAGAGCATCTCAAACTGCTTGTCGAAATTCCGTCCAACATATAATGCACCCATAATAGCATCACGCCGTTGGTTAAAAATCGTGTTCTCTACAATATTTTCTTTATCACTTTTGGTGCTACCACTCGCTAAAAACTTGATAGTTCTATCAATAGTAGCCAAATTACTGCCTATGAATCCATAAATATCAGTATCAAATGGTAGATTTGACGGGTACGGTAGGCAACTAAAATCAATAGTTGAATTAGAATAATAAAACTGTTTTTTGGTAAGCTCTCGAAATAACTTTAGCGTTTCATCAACTGCAGTTTTTTCTGCATGAACTCTTCTTTCATGATTTATGATATTAATATGGTGGACTAGAATTATATATTCATTATATTTGGGATTAGTTAATAGCTCCCATAATGCTCCAGCGGAGTCAAGTCCGCCGGAGTACATACATAGTATTTTATCTTGCATAAAAACGTTTTACTGATAAACGACTACGAGAGAATTAATTTGGCTACCAGGGATTCCTGATTCTAGAGTCGACCAAACATCATTCGCATATTTGTATATCGCACCGTTCCCATTACTGTCACAGCCACCAGCATATAAGGTACCATCATGGTCTAAGGTAAGTGCAGTAATTGGACATTCATTTTCTCCTATTCCTGACTCTAATGTAGTCGGCGTGCCATTTGCATATTTGTAAACTACACCACCTACATTAGGGGCTGCACCTACACCACCTGCATATACAGTTCCATCATCAGCAACTGCCAAAGATTTTAGCCCATATACAGCACCTAAACCAAGCCCAGTTGCCAATGACTCAACGGGACCTACACCACCGCTATATTTATATATCGCACCTGTACCACTTTCATCACAACCAGCAGCATATAAATTGCCAGATTTAAGAGCTAAGGCATTTATTGGGCAATCTAGATAACCTATTCCTGATTGGATTGTTGTAGCACTCTCACTAGATACTGAACTAATTAAACCAAGCGCAGAAAGACTATTATAAGCATCCAAATTACCAGTATACAATACTCCATCAGGAGAAATTGCCATGCTAGAAACTGCTCCAAAACCAATTTGTGATTCAATGAGGTTTCCTACTACAGGTACTCCATTCTTAAAGGTAAAAATACCACCACTATTATTTTCTCCACCAGAATATGACACATTTCCACCAGCATAAACAATATCCCCATTTGATGCCATCGAAGTTATCGAAGATAAGCCAAGCCCTGACTCTATAGTTGTCCAACTTGTCCCATCATTAGTACTATATACTCCTCCGAACCCAGAGTCATCACACCCAGCGGCATAAATAGTTCCATCAATAGTTTGAGTAAGTGATTTGATAGCACAATTCCCGACACTCTCCCCAATTTGAACTAATGATTCAGTATTTAAGTTAAAAGCAAATACTTGCCCAATACCAGCAGCATATGACCCACCTCCTGCAATTATCGCAATTGGCTTTTTAACTGGAATAACTCCATCTCCCGAAGAGCTAGTAGAACCATTACCACATGCGGACAAGCCTAAAGGTGCAAATATTCCTAAAAGTAAAG
>CANMQR010000123.1 GCA_947499925.1 Neisseriaceae bacterium | reverse complement strand
TATATTATTTTGAAATTACGCGCCGCCCATGACCGATTGATGATCCATGCCCCATTCGCGCACCCTTTATTACTCAAACGATCCATTTATCACCTGCTTGATTATAAAATAACTAAATCCTCTGTTTTGTAAAAACCTGATTTGCTTTGCAAGCTCAGTTCGATCAGCTGCAACAACTCCAAACTTCTTTCTAAATAGCTCACGAGCAAGAGCCACCTCATCAAATTCAGTGTCATTAATTATTTGAGTGACTAAATCACTATCGGTAGTTTTTTGGGATAATTGGTATTTGATCTTTAGTAAGCCATGCTTTTTGGAGCGGCTATTAATAAATGATTGGATAAAACGCTGTTCTGAAAGATACCCAGACTCACGCAAATTATCTAGAACTTGCCTAATCTCACTCTCACTCTCAGAATACTTTTTGAGCTTAGTAAATAATTCTTGATACGCGTATTCACGCCTTGATAAGAAGTATAAGGCCTTACTTTTAAGATTAGTAGCACTCATACTTCTTAATTAAAACTCCAAATCTTATTCAGGAAATGAAACTTCTTCTTCACGTTCAGCTAATGGCACATCAGCTACTTTCGTACCTGCAGATAATGCTCTAATTTTAGCTTCTATTTCTGCCGCAACTTCAGGATGTTCTGTTAAATAATCACGTGAATTATCCTTACCTTGACCAATCTTAGCACCTTTATAACTATACCAAGAACCAGATTTTTCAACTATATTATTTAGTACTCCAAGCTCGATCAATTCACCATTAAGAGAAATACCTTCACCATATAAAATCTCAAATTCAGCTTGTTTAAATGGCGGCGCTACTTTGTTTTTCACAACTTTAACGCGTGTCTCACTACCAATAACTTCCTCACCTTTTTTGATAGATCCAGTACGTCTAATATCTAAACGAACGGAAGCATAAAATTTAAGAGCATTACCACCAGTGGTAGTTTCAGGCGAACCAAACATTACACCAATTTTCATACGAATTTGATTAATAAAAATAACTAAGGTATTAGTACGTTTGATATTTGAAGTTAGTTTACGTAATGCTTGAGACATTAAACGTGCTTGAAGACCCATATGGCTATCTCCCATGTCCCCCTCTAGTTCAGCTCTAGGAGTAAGTGCGGCAACCGAATCAACAACAATTACATCAACTCCACCACTTCTAACTAACATATCAGCGATTTCAAGAGCTTGTTCACCAGTATCAGGTTGAGAAATTAACATATCATCAACTTTAACACCAAGTTTACGTGCATAAACTACATCAAGAGCATTTTCTGCATCAATATACGCACAAGTACCACCATTTTTTTGGGCTTGAGCTACTACTGATAAACATAATGTCGTTTTACCGCTTGATTCTGGGCCAAATATTTCAACAACTCTACCTTTTGGTAAACCACCCACTCCGAGTGCCAAATCAATACTCAATGAACCAGTTGAGATTACTTGAAGATCATTTGCAATTTGAGTTTCATTCATACGCATAATAGAGCCCTTGCCAAACTGTTTCTCAATTTGCGCAAGTGCTATTTGCAGTGCTTTTGCTTTTTCATTATCAGCCATTTATTATAACTTCCTAAAATATAAATTGTTGTGTTTGTTCATTTATTAAATACGTCGTATCGGTTTCAAATAGTTTCTTTTGAGTAAATTTGTTTTCACCATCACGAGTGATTGATACTGCATGTAAAACTGGACTATCACCAATAATACCAACTAGTCTTCCACCGACTCTAAGCTGTGATTTAAGCGTTTCTGGGATTGTACGTAATCCGCCACCGACAAAAATCTTATCAAAAGGAGCTTTGTCAGGCAATCCATTAATACCATTTGAATTTATAATACTTACATTATTGATTCCAGCATACGTCAGATTCTTAACAGCTAACTGTTTATTTTGCTCATCAATCTCTATACTATATACAAAATCAGCAAGCTTCGCAAGTATTGCAGTTACATAAGCACTACCAGTACCAATTTCAAGTACCTTATCAATTTTATCAACAGCTAATTCTTGAAGTAACATAGCCTCCACTCTTGGTGTTAACATTGCCTGAATACCAGGTAATGGAACCTCTAAGTCAGAAAAGGCTAATTGCTTATATTGTTCTGGTACGAACTTTTCACGCCCTACTTGACGAAGTAGGCGTAAAACGTCTTCATTTCTCACATCACACGGGCGAATTTGTTGTTCAACCATATTAAACCGAGCTAATTCCATATCCATAATTTGTATCCTATATCATTATTTCTCAGTTGCCATTTTTTTTACCAAATATTGCGTTACTTCCATTGCACGCTCTGGTAATGCCGGACTAACTACATATTTATCACCAACAACAAAAGTTGGCGTACCGCTTATGCCATATGCATCCATCTGTGTTTTATATTCAGACACTTTTGCATTCACGGTAAAAGAATTATAAGTAGACATAAACTTAGTAATTTGATCTTGTGATAAACCATTTTGTGATAAAAATCCTTTTAATTGAACAGGGTCATTCAAATCATGTTGACTAAATGTAGCTGTAAATGCTGGTATAAATAACTTGTCTAACTTCATAATTAGAAGAGTTGCATTTAATTTTGCATAGTTTTCTGTAGATGGATTCCAAGCAACATGGATTCTATCTAAATCAACGGCCTTATTAGCCAATAATTTACTTGCTACTAATGGCTCAACATCTTTACAATGAATACATACAAAAGAGAAAAACTCTTTTACATTAACTTTGCCTTTAGGCTCTGCTTTTTTAACTACAGCTTTATTTAAAATTGTGTAATCCGTTCCCTCTACTATGGGTGGCGAACTAACAGCAATAGCGTTATTTAATAATAAAATTCCCAATAACCCAATCAGAAGATTTCTGATGTTAAAGTGACGATTTAGTTGCATAAATATTCCTTCCTTATTTAGTAATTCTGATTAAAGCAGCATTTATCTGCCCGTCAGATAGTTGATTAATAATTTTTTGAGCTTTTTCTTCATTAGTAAACGGCCCAACCAATACTCGATTAACTGTATTGTTTCCAGCTGTTTGCGACTTTATAGTTGAATCAATTCCAAGTAGGGCAAGTCGTGCTTTCATATCAGCGGCTAATTCTTGACTTGCAAAAGCACCGGCTTGAACAAAAAATACAGTCTTAGCAGTCGGAGTTGAAGCACTTGGCTTTGTATTTACATCATCTGATTTATTCGCAACTGCTTTTTGAGACTGTAACACATCATAAAAATCATAATTGCCTTCTGAAGCGTTGTTTTTATTAGCATTATCGTTACTCACATCTGCCTCAGGCTTTATTTTAGTTCCTGGTGCCAAAATCATTGTACCCGAACTGTTATTACTACTAGTTGCAACTAGAGCTTTATTTAAAAAAGGTGTGGGCACATTATTAAGATATACCGCCAAACCACCGGCTATTGCTATACCCAATACTAAACCAACTAAAAACTTATTCAATTTATATCCTAATTAAAACATTTTTTTATACTGAATAGCCTTTGCTATATGAGCTACCTCTATTATTTCTACTTTAGCCAAATCGGCAATTGTACGTGCAATTTTGAGTATTTTAAAATACACCCTTGCTGATAAACCCTGTTTATCAACTACAGAGAGTAATAACTCCCGAGCCTTAGTGGCTAATATACAGTAGCTATCAATATCCTTATTAGTTAAGGAATAGTTCAGCTTGCCCTGCCTATTTATTTGTATCTTCCGTGCTTCAATAACACGTTTTCTTATCATTGATGAATCTTCACCAGTAGATAAAGAGTTTAATTCTTCATCCTTAAGATACGATACAGGTA
>CANMQR010000122.1 GCA_947499925.1 Neisseriaceae bacterium | reverse complement strand
CATAGTAATTATAACAAGTATAAAAAAAATAATGGCGACAATTGAAGACGCAGGATAGAGTGGCATTTTATACTTAATTTGTTCAATATTAACCTTTTTTCTAAATGAAATCTGAGCAATTAAAATTGCAATCCAGTTAAGAATAGCTGCAATTGTAGCTACAGCTAAGAGAATATTAAAGATTTGTTTGGGGTATAAGTAGTTAAGAATAACTGCAAACATAATAAATATTACTGAGAAAATAGTTGCGATATAAGGAACACCGTTTTTTCCCAAGCGAGTAAATAATGCTATGGCATTGCCTTGTTTGCCCAAATTATATAACATTCGCCCTGTACCATATATTCCACTATTCAAAGACGATAGTGCAGCAGTTATTGCAACCAGATTCATAACTGCGGCCGCTTTATAAATACCGATTTTAGTAAACACATCAACAAAAGGACTAACATTACTATCAATTTTATTCCAAGGGTATAAAGACATAATAATAAATAACGTAGCAATATAAAAAATAACAATTCTAAATATTACTCCATTAATCGCTAATGGAACATTTTTTTGGGGATTTTCTGCTTCACCAGCTGTGATACCAACTAATTCTGTACCACCGAATGAAAACACAACAACCACAAAAGACATTAAAAAGCCTTTGAAGCCATGAGCCATAAAGCCACCATTTTGCCATAGATTGTTGATATGTGAATTAGTATTAGTACCAAAAAATATCAGATACAAACCAAGAAGTATTAGAGCTATAATTGTTAAAACTTTAATTCCAGCAAACCAAAACTCAAATTCACCAAAATAGCGTACATTTAGTAAATTAATAATTGCAAATATACATAATATAACAAGTGCAACCTGCCAATGCGACAAGCTAGGAAACCAGAAATCTAAAAACATTGTACTTGCAGTTAATTCTAACATACATACTATAATGTATAAAAACCAGTAATTCCACCCTGAGATAAATCCAGCAAAGCTACCTATGTATTTATACGAATAATAGCTAAATGAACCAACGTTTGGCTCATGAACCGTCATTTCACCTAAAGCTCGAAGTATAATATACATTATGATACCGCCAATTGCATAAGCTAATAAAATAGAAGGCCCAGCAAGGCTTATTGATTCACCAGCACCAAAAAATAACCCAGTACCAATAGCACTACCTAGTGCAATCATTAATACTTGGGCTTTAGTTAAGCGTTTGGTATGGTTGTTAATCATATATGTTCCTAATTGTTAAAGAGTTATTCCAAATTCGGTATAGATCGGTTGGCAGGTTTCAGGCAGTGGTGGATTTACACCAACTAATATTCTTTTAAAATTAGCTTCAATATTATGAAAATCACTCCCTATACTAGATAACAATCCTGTTAGTTTGGCAATATGAGCTATATTCATGATATCATCCCTAGAGTGAGATGAGCTAACTACTTCAATACCGAGACCGCCATATTGCTTGAACTCATCAATTAATCGTAGGAGTTTGGTTCGAGTGAATTTATAGCGACTAGGATGAGCAATTACAGCTATTCCGCCACTATTAGTGATCCATCTAATAGCATCTTCTAGACTTGCCCATTGCTGAGCTACATAGCCTGGTTTACCAGGTGCTAAGTATTTATCAAATGCTTTACCAGGTTTGGCATAGCCATTATCAGTTAAAAATTTATTAAAATGGGTGCGGCTAAGTGCTTTTTCATTTTCACAGTAAGCCATAGCTCCTTCAAAAGCATTTGGTATACCAATCTTAGCTAGATTGCTAGCTATTCGTCTACCGCGATCAATACGGGAGTTTCGCATGATTTCTAAATTATTTACTAGTTCTTTATTAGTCTCATCAACATTAAGCCCTAAAATATGAATAAGAGTATTTCCTGTCCATGTAACCGATATTTCAACACCACCTATAAAATTTAAGCCAATTTCATTAGCATAAGCTCTAGCTTCAGCCACTCCATCAACCGTATCGTGATCAGTGAGGGCAATATGTTTACCACCATTAGATTTAGCTAAATTAAGAACTTCTTTTACAGGTAGCGCACCGTCAGAATTGTTAGAATGACAGTGAAAGTCAATAGGAATGAAATGTGTCGGAATATTAAGCATATATATACTTTTCTTAAATTAATTTATGCAAGAGCAATGATCTATAGTCAATCAAAAAAACTGTACTCACGATGTTATTTTACCATACGTATTAGGCCTTAAGGTTAGTTAAATCATTAGGTATAAATAATTAAACTAAACTTATCATAAATAGGATAAAATCATGTACTGTAATATATAATATATTGAAATCACGGAAGGATTCAAATGCATAAAATTTTAGTTATGGGCGCTGGTAAAATTGGTGTTACTGTTGCAGCGCTTTTGAATCAAAGTGGTGATTATTTAACATATGTAAGTGATTTAAACCCACCTCATGAACTTCCAAAAATTTCTAAAAATCCAATCCAATTTATTGCTGGGAATATCAAAGAACCAGAAAAAATTAAAAAATTTATTAATGATAATAAAATTGAAGCAATTGTTTCATGCCTACCATTTAATTTAACAATTGAAGTTGCCAAAATTGCTCATGCTTGTGGTATTCATTATTTCGACCCCACTGAAGATGTTGCAACTACTAATGCTGTTACCCAACTTGCTAAAACGAGTAAATCTACATTTGCCCCACAATGCGGTCTTGCTCCTGGTTTTATAAGCATTGCTGCAAACTCTTTGATAGATGGCTTAGATGAGGTTAATGTAGTAAAAATGAGAGTTGGAGCTTTAGCTCAAAGCTCGAGTAATTTTCTGAAATATGCTTTTACATGGTCAATTGATGGCTTAGTTAATGAATATATCCATCCATGCATCGTACTTGAAGATGGCATTAAAAAATCAATCCCAGCTCTTGGTGGGATGGAGAGTATTACCATTGATGGTGATGTTTATGAAGCTTTTTATACTTCAGGTGGTGTTGGATCAATGACAGATACCTACCTTGGTAAAGTTAAATACCTTGACTATAAAACCATTCGTTATCCAGGACATTGTGAAAAAATGGCATTTTTATTACAAGATTTAAAACTTCGTGAACGCCCTGAATTACTTAAAGAAATTTTAGCTCAGGTAATTCCTCATGTTGAAGATGATAAGGTAGTAGTTTATGTAGCTGTACAAGGTTATATACGGGGGCGTTTAACTGAAAAAACTTACTCGAATACCTTATATCCGATAACTATTGATGATAATACATTTACAGCCATCCAGATGACTACGGCAGCTGGTATCTGTACTATTATTGACTTAGTTGTAAAAGAGAAAAAGCTATCAGGTCTAGTAAAACAAGAACAAGTTTCATTAAATGAATTTATCAATAATCGCTTTGGGTCATACTATAAAAAAGGGATCAAATAAATGGATTTGCTAAATAAATTTGGTTGTCGAACACGTATGTCTGGCACTGCAATTGGTATGGAATGGTTTACTAGTGATAATCTACTCACATCATTTAGCCCAAACGATGGCAGTAAAATTGGTGATGTAGAACAAACCACTGCTCTACAATTAGAACTAATAATGAAACGCTCACAAGAGGCTTTCTTGAAATTTCGTGATGTACCAGCCCCTAAACGCGGTGAATTAGTACGTCAAATTGGCGATAAACTTCGCATTCATAAAAAAGACCTTGGACTACTAGTTGCTCTTGAAATGGGCAAATCTATTGCTGAGGGGGAGGGTGAAGTACAAGAAATGATAGATATGGCTGATTATTGTGTTGGTCAATCACGAATGTTATATGGTCTCACCACGCATTCCGAACGAACTAATCATCGCTTGTATG
>CANMQR010000121.1 GCA_947499925.1 Neisseriaceae bacterium | reverse complement strand
GAGTCTAATGTATTATTTGAAGCGATACTGAATAATCGAATAATTTCTGCATGTTTTTTATAGAGGGGTGATTAATATGAGTAATAATCTATTTATGCAAAGATATTGGCAAATTAGTGCATTAATATTATTTATATCCGCTTTTTTTGTGTTTCCAGCTAATGATAGCTATTATTACTGGACATGGAGTAGGCATCTGGAATTATCATACTTTGATGGTCCACCAATGATTGCTTATCTACTTTGGGTGTCAACGCATATCTTTGGTAATAATTTCTTTTCTATAAATCTAATTTCTATTTTGTGTATTTATGGTAGTAGCTATTTACTATATAAGATTGTGAGCTTTATTAGTTCCAGAAATGCTGCAATTACTGTATCACTTCTATGGATGATGTATCCATTTGCTACAACAAGGTTTATCGCGGTTAGTATGACACTTGATGGCTTAGAGGTATCTTTTTCTTTACTAGTGCTTTATATGGCTTTTTTATGGATACAATATCAACAAACTCGCTATATATATTTTCTTAGTATTGCTATTGGGTTAGGTTTATTAGCTAAATATAATGTAGTAATATTACTTTTTGCTCTAATGGTGTTTTTTGTAATTGATAAAAATCTTAGGAAGATTTACCTATCACCGCATTTATATATAGGAATGATAATAGCACTTGCTATCTTTTCGCCGGTAATAGTATGGAATTATCAAAATCATTGGATATCTTTTAGTTACCAGTTAAACTCGCATAAATGGACTGGCGGTGAAGATGCAATTAATACTGCAAGTCGTCATGGATTACGCGGGATGTGGTTTTATCTTGGTAGTTGCATATTTGGAGTGCTACATATATTATTGCTTTTGATGGCATATTTTAAGTATGTAAAAAAAATAACTATCATGAATAATGTTTATAATAAATGTATAATATTTATAATTTATATTATTTTATTATTTTGGTTGTATCAATCATACTCTGCTCATATTGGGCTTAATTATATGTTAACGGTGAGTGCGTTAATTTGTATTATTGTTGCACAGCAATTGGCTTTATATCCAAAATTAAGTAGATTTTTGTTGGTATTGTTTTTATTAATAACGGTTGTGATGCTAGTTGATAAATCGCGTTTGCCAGTTAAGTATAAAAATGAGATGGGCAACTATATGAAGTATGTACAGTCAGGGATGCTTCATCGCCCGTTTTTTAATACTATACCATAGCGCTATATAATAAAATTTTGCTGTAACATGTATACATATGATAAAATGTAATACTAATGTATTATGCTTAAGGCGGTTAAAATGTTTAGTATTCGTTTACCAAAAGATATAGAAGATAGCCTGTTATTATGTTCTAAAGAGTTAGATACTCCAAAATCTAAGTTAGTTGCTGATGCCCTTTTGGTTTATTTAGAAGATTTAAAAGACTATATAAAAGCCAAAAAAATTCTAGCAAAAAATGAACCAACAATTTCTCATGAAGAATTGAAGCGTGAATTCGGGTTATAAAATTGTATATAGTAGTGAAGCAGGGAGACAACTTTGTAAGATGGAGCGGCAAGTTGTAAAGCGTATACTATCGTGGGTGGATGATAGGTTGTTGGGTTGTCCAAATCCAAGACTCTGGGGCGCGGCTCTTGTTGGGGGTTTCTCCGGGTTTTGGAAATATCGGATTGGGGATTACAGGCTTGTTTGTGAAATTAAAGATGAGCAACTAAATATACTAATTATTGACGTGGGGAATCGTAAGGAAATATACCGCAATTAAATTATTATATTGAGTAAGGTTATTACTACTCATTTACTAGATAAAATTTTAGCAGCGGGTCAGTTAGTTCATACTGGGAGTTGATTTTTCTTACATAACCACTACGCACTAAGCTTTTTAGTATTACGTATTTTCTTTGTCGAGTTATTGGATAAAGTGTTTCGTCTTTATCAATTAATGATTTAAGCACGCTAATACTGTCTTTAGACTTGTTTAGTTTCAGTACTTGGTCTTCTAGGTAATGGCTTTCATCAAAAATAAGTTCTTCAATAATCTTTTTTAGATCACCTAAATCTAGGGTTTTATCTAAATGTTTGTCATTGACTAAGCTAATTCTATAGAATAAATTTGTGGTGTAATATGGATGCCCTTGGAAGTTGTCTATAATGTAAGAAATAACTGAAGAGTCAATATTTAATAGGTTTTTTTTGAAAAATTCTAAGACATCAGGAATATCTAGTTCATTTAACTTATAGATTATTCCAAATCGATAAAAAGCACCTTTCATGGAAATGAAAATATCATTCATCAATGTCTCTTGGCTACCTGCAAAAAGATAGCTTACTTTTTTGTGTAATTGAATAACTGATCGTAAAACCTTAATTGCTTGGGTATTTACATTTTGTAATTCACCAATTTCATCAAAAACAACCACCCAGTTTTTATTAAATTTTTTGGCTAGCTTCTCCGGTAATTCAAGAGCTTCTGCAAAAGCAGTAAACTCATCGTTTTTTTCAAGATTATAAATAATTGTCTCTAATTCTAATTCTTGAATTTTCATTTTAATATCAATTTTCAAATTGATTTTATTAATCCATTGCTTTATTTGACCTGCTATTCCTAAGTTTTTTAGACAAGAATCAATTATTGCTTGAGTAAGTTCATTCAAGCTATTTGAATGGCGCATTATATCAATATAAATGGTGGTTTTATCATCAAATTGCTGAATGATTTTTCTAATTAAAGTGGTTTTACCATAACGTCTTGGGGCAATAATTACATAGCTTTGCCCCATTTTTAATCCTTTAGGAATTATTTCTAATTCCTTTTTTCGATTTATAAAAATATCCTGTAGCTGCATTTTTATCTCCAAAGTATACATGATGTAATTCTAACACAGCTACATTATGTATGTCAATCACTAAAATATATCGATACATAAAATTATTGTTTAAAGATTTGATTTTAATAAATCTTTTATGCTATAATTTCCCCCTTAAATGGTGGATGTGTGGTTCCTGAAGTATTGATTAAATTCAATCACCTGCATCCGAATAAAAACAAGTATAAAAAGGGGCTTACATGCCTAAAATGAAAACTAAATCAAGTGCTAAGAAGCGCTTCAAGTTTCTGGGTAACGGTGGAATTAAACGTTCTCAGGCTTTCAAACGTCATATTTTGACTAAAAAAACCACCAAAAATAAAAGACAGCTACGTGGAACAGTTATGGTCAATCCAAGCGATGTGGCTAGTATAAAATCTATGATGCCCTACGCATAAATAAAAGGAGATTGAATAATGACTAGAGTAAAACGTGGTGTTGTTGCACGTGCAAGACACAAAAAAATATTAGCCCTTGCAAAAGGATATCGTGGTCGTCGTGGTAATGTTTACCGTGTAGCCAAAGAAGCGGTAATGAAAGCTGGTCAATATGCTTATCGTGACAGACGTCAAAGAAAACGTCAGTTCAGAAGCTTATGGATTGTGCGTATTAATGCTGCTTGTCGTGAGCTAGGTATGACTTATAGCCGCTTTATTAACGGCTTGTCTCGTGCTAGTGTTTCTGTAGATAGAAAAGTTCTATCAAATTTAGCAACTCATGATAAAGTGACATTTGCTAAATTCGTTGATATTGCTAAAGCTAATTTAGCTTAATAAGTACTTTTAGTGCTTTTTAAAGCAGTAACAATTTATCTGGAGGCTCATGTTAGCCTCCTTTTTTATACTATTAGAAGCTATACTGATGGATACGCTATTACAAGATTTGCTTAATCAATTATCTAATACTAATAAGATTCATGATCTTGATCAATTAAAATCAAAGATTTTGGGTTATATATCATCACAAATGAAAGGCAT
>CANMQR010000120.1 GCA_947499925.1 Neisseriaceae bacterium | reverse complement strand
CCAGGACTTGATGTATATATGCCATCAAATGCCGCTGATGCAGCCGGTATGTTAAACGCAGCGTTTAAGTCTGAACGCCCATGTGTATTCTTTTACCCTAAAAAATTACTTAATAATAGTAGCGTTAATGACACAACATCAATTGATATTGACAAACACATTGTCCCAGTTGGTAAGGCAAGAATAGTAAAACCAGGTACTGATATTACTTTAGTTGGCTGGGGTAATACTGTTAGCTTATGTAACCAAGTTAGTGAAACTCTTGAAACAGTAGGAGTTGATGCTGAAATAATCGACTTACGAACTATCAAACCGTATGATTTAGCTACTATTTTATCATCAGTTGCCAAAACCGGGAGCTTAATAGTTACTCACGAAGACAATATTACCTGTGGCGTTGGGGGCGATATAATTGCATCCGTTGCTGAATATAGTAAACGCCCAATAAAAATGCGCCGCGTAGCTAAAAGTGATACTTATACTCCGTGTAATTATGCTAATCAATTAAGCGTACTTCCTTCTTTTGAAAAAGTCCTAACTGCAGCCGCAGATTTACTCAATCTTGATTTAGAGTTTGAAGCAGAAGCTAGTAATGAAGCTGGAATGTATATGGTTGAAGTAATTGGTGCTAGCCCATCTGACGAAAGCGTTTTAATTAATACCCTTCATGTCAAAGTAGGTGATAATGTTAAGTCTGGCGATATTTTGGTAGATATTGAAGCTTCCAAATCAGCAGGTGAAATTTTATCCCCTTGTAATGGCACTATTGAAGAAATATTTGTATCAACCTTAGAACGGGCAACTGTTGGTGAGCCACTATTAAAAATAAAACTAAACGATGGCGCCAAACAATTAAGTCAACAAGTAAAGGCTCTAAAAGCAATTTTGTCCAGAAAACCAACTCACAAGGATAATACAGTTTCTGCAAGCGGCGGGGTATTTCCGGTTGGGATGGGAATACCTTATTTTAAAACTGGATCACGACTTGTCTTAAATGATGAAATTCTTAAAAACTTCCCAGATAGAACTAGTGATGATATTGAACAAAGAACTGGAATAAAACAACGTTTTTGGGTAACTGATGGCGAGAATGTAATTGATATTGCAACAGATTTAGTAAATGAGGCTTTGGATAAAAACAATCTCAAACTAAGTGATATTGATACTATTATATGTTCAACTTCTTCACCCGAAGAATATCAATCACCATCTATAGCATGCTTAGTATTATCTAATTTGTATAAAATACATGGTGAGCATTCAATCCCAGCATATGATATTAATGCCGCTTGTAGTGGTTATCTATACGGTTTACAAAATGCCAAAGACTATCTACAAACCCGTCCTGATAAACGAGTACTGTTAATAACCGCTGAAAATCTAAGTAGTCGCATGAATTTACATGATTTTGATACTGCATTCTTATTTGGAGATGCTGCAACAGCTACGATAATCTATGGAAATGATTATATTAACCAAAGTATCGCAATTATTGATCAAATAAATTTGTCAGCAATTGGCGAAAATGGTGCGGTTTTAAATCTACCAGTTAGAAAATCTGATGGCATAAAGTTGCAAGGTAAGAAGCTCTTTACTATTGCAGTTAAAACAATGGCACTATCAATGCATAAATGTTGTGCTAATAGTGGTATTGAGCTAACAGACATTGACGTGGTAATTCCGCATCAGGCAAACCAAAGAATTACGTCAGCGGTGGAAGCTCGTCTACATTTACCTAAAGATTTTATTTTTAGTAATATTGCAACCTACGGCAATACCTCATCTTGCACTATTCCAATTGGTCTAGCTGAAGTACTACCTACTACAAAATTAGGAGCTAAGGTTGGACTTTGTGCCTTTGGTGGCGGGTTTACTGCTGGAGCAGCAATACTAACAATACGCTAATTATAATTGCCGTATTGGTATTACTTTATTGGTAGTTGCAAAACTTTTGGTACTGCAGCTACCACCTGAACATCCGCTACAAACAGTAATACACTTATTAGTTCTCATTTTAAAAAATAATCGGGTTAGAAAACTAACGGCTACGAATCCAATTACTGAAACTGATATAATATCAACTAACGCAAAATGCATTTTTAATCTCCAAAACTATTATTTCATAAGTATTGATATAACGTTATAAACTATAAACGCCATTACATATGCTAAAACTATTTGATAACTAAATAATATTACTGGCCATTTAATCGAATTAGTTTCACGTTTTACAGCGGCAAGAGTTGAAGCACATTGTGGTGCAAATATATACCATACCAGTAATGATACTCCCATTGCTAAAGTCCATGAGTTACTAATTAGCGCTCCTAGACCATTTTGCATAGCATCTTCAGTACCACTTAGAGCATAAATCGTACCAAGAGCAGATACCACAACTTCTCGAGCTGCCATACCTGGGATTAAAGCAGCAACTACTTGCCATGGAAAGCCAAGTGGTGCAAATATCGGATGTAAATAATGCCCCAAAATTCCAACAAAACTATAATCTATTGCTGGTAATGTTGCATTTATTGGAGCAACTGGAAAAGTAGATAAAAACCATAAAATCACACTAATGGATACTATTATAGTTCCTGCGCGTTTCAAAAACATTTTAGCAGGTTTAATAAGCTCTATAACGACATTTTTTAGCACTGGAATTTTATAACTAGGTAATTCCATAATAGATGGCTGGCGTTCGCCTTTAAAGAAAAACACTTTCATTATAAATGCCACCAATAATGCAAAAACAATCCCGGCAAAAAACAATGAGAACATTACAAGCCCTTGTAAGCTTAAAAACCCAAATACAGTTTTTGATGGAATCAAGGCACTAATTAATAAAGTATAAATAGGTAGTCTTGCCGAACAAGTCATAAGAGGACTAATTAGTATTGTTACTAAACGATCATTTTTATTTTCTATAGTACGTGTTGCCATAACACCCGGGATTGCACAAGCAAAGCTTGATAATAGCGGAATAAAAGCTTTTCCATGCAGTCCAGCACTTCCCATTATCTTGTCCATTAAAAATGCCGCACGAGCCATATAGCCCGTATCTTCAAGTAAGACAACAAATAGTGAAATAGTCAAAATCTGCGGTAAAAAGACTATAACCGTCCCAACACCAGCAATAACTCCGTTACCTACAAGGCTTCCAAACAAACTACCAGGAAATAATCCAACAACATAAGCTTGTAAGCTATCAACACAATCTTGCATAAGATTTTTTGGAATATCTGCAAAAGTAAACACTGATTGAAAGACCAAAAATAAAAGCACTAATAAAATTAACATTCCAAAAACCGGATGTAATAGAATGTTATCAATTCTATCAGTCCATACCGATGGTGTACCTTCACTTATCTTTACTTTTTCTAAGATTTGTGCTACCTCTATATGGTATTGTCTAGTGCCTTTAGCATCTGAAACTGACCAAGTGTTTGGTTTTTGAACTAAGTTAGGAATAGTTTTATCAATAGCAACTAATAATTCATTTATACCTTGATTTTTAATTGCTATGGTTTCGATAATTTCACAATCAAGTATTTTTCTTAATTCTTCAAGCTTATAATGATAGCCACGCATTTTTGCTATATCCATCATATTTAGTGCAACAATTATTGGCTTCCCACTTTGCTTTAATTCAAGTATTAGCCTTAAACCATTGGATAAATTTGTTGCATCCATTATGCATAAAATGAGGTCTACTTTTGATTCATCTTTCATTTCATCCATCACAACTTCACGAGTAATTTTCTCATCAGGACTTCGAGAGCGAAGGCTATAGGTTCCTGGTAAATCAATTAAAGTGCACTTGATATTATTTGGTGTTATAAAATAACCAT
>CANMQR010000119.1 GCA_947499925.1 Neisseriaceae bacterium | reverse complement strand
TATAGAAATCAGGGGTTAATTTAGTTCATTAATTATATAGAACTACATGATATTTGTGTAGTTCTATAAGTCTTTTACATATTGACGCTAGGTGTAATAATGGTATGAATAGGGGAGGTTATTATCAAAAGAATAATCTAAACCCTCATAGGCTTGAATATTAAGAGCGTAAATTAGTCAATAAGCTATCTAATAACAAGAAAACAATATTGATTATATCTTCGTATTATCTAAAAGAAAAGATTAATTACTGAGGTTCTTCGACTATAGGTTTCATTTTTGCAGACTCATGGTGAAATTGTGTTTTCTTCAGCCGCTAAAAATTTTGTACATGCTGCAGTATATTCTGAATGGCAATCAAATGCTATTGAATGCCCAGCATCAAAATAAATTAACTTAGAATTCCGAATGTTTTTATGCATGATTTCAGCATATATAGGATCATGTATCCAATCATTACGTCCACAGAGAATTATTGTCGCGCATGTGATTTTATGAAGCTCGGTAGTAAAATCAAAACCCCCAAATCTGGTTCTAAAGCCTTCATTTAAAGGAGTAAACTGACATTTCAACATTGGATCAAATACTTTTATAAGTTGAGAGTTGTTTGCTACTTTATTTGAATACATAGATTGCATTATATTAAGATAATTGTCTACGGCTTCTTGATTTGGGAAAGCGCCAGACCATAAATATTTATTACAAATAGAGATTTGTTCGGCATTACCGCGAACGCTTAGATTTTGTTTAGATTTTTCTAGAAATGTGGCACTAGGTGCACCAGCTGATAGAACCATTTTTAAAACCGATTGTGGATATTTTATTGCATACCCAAGCGCTACCATGCTTCCATAAGAATGCCCAAGGAGCATGATTTTTTCAAAACCTAGAAACTGGCGGATTCTTTCAATATCTTCTATATTTTCTTCAAAAGTTAAAACTTTGCTATCAAAATTTAGAGATTTGCCACATCCGCGAGGATCATAGTAGACGACAGAAAATTCTTTTTCAAAATTGCTTTGATTAATTTTATACTCTAAATGGTCGAAACCTGGCCCACTAGGCAAAAGAAAAAGAGGAACTGTTTTATTTGCATTTACTGTTTCTACAAATAGGTTGCCATGATTAGTTGGAATATACATTTATTACCTTTTAAAATAAGTTAATTATCTCTCAATTGCTTAAGCTCATCCACTTGCTTTGTACATTGTCTAGATAATTAACATTAATTTGATATCCATGAATACGTGGTTTGACCAAACGTTGTTGGCTTGGCTGAATTAGCGGTACTACTGGGTAATCATTAAGCACAGTATTGATAGCTGATTTATAAGCAATAGTTTGTGCATTGTCATTTATAGTAGATTGTGCTGCCAAAATTTCCTCTTCATAATTGTGACTGCAATAGCTCGAGAAATTATTACCGTTGCCACATTGATAAAGTGGAGTATAGGTAGTTACCGAATTATAATCAGCACCCCAAGTGCTTAAACGGATATCAAACTCCCCCTTACGCCCACTAGAAATCCATGATTTAACCTCTTTAATATCAAGTTTAGTATCAACACCAAGTACTGATTTCCACATAGCTGCAATAGCTAGACAGATTTTCTTGTTTTGATCATTAGTATAAGTTGAAATTGAAACATTGAGTGGATGGTTTGGTCCATATCCAGCTTCTACAAATAGTTTTTTAGCTTCCTTGATTTGTTTATCCCGTGACCATGATGCCCATTCGTATTTTGTATCAGCGTATTTTCCATTTTCAATAGTTGGAGTTACTATAGAATAAAGCGGTTGTTGAGCTGATTTTAATACTTCTTTGGTAAGAACATCCCTATCAATAGCCATAGATAAAGCTTTACGAAGTTTTATATTATTGGCGTATTTAGGGAGTTTAAGATTGAAACTCAAATGGATACTTCTTTCAGACGGTGTTACATGAAGCTCATCTTTGTATTTTTCTTTAATTGAAGCAAGTCTATCTATAGGTATATTTTTCCATGTAGTATCCAAATTATTTGTTTCATAATTTGATAGACTTACATTGGTGTCTACATAAGGGAAATATTTAATTTTATTGATGTGTACATTATTAGCATCATAGTAATTGATGTTTTTCTCAGCTTCAATATAGCCATTTAGTACATGCTCTTTTAGAATATACGCCCCAGAAGTCACTATGTTTTTAGGGTCAGTCCAAGCTGGGCCAAATTGCTCAATGGCTTTTTGAGGGACTACTGATACACCGTTAGCTGTTATATAAGTTAGAAACTCATTCATAGGGCGAACAAGATTTACTATAAAAGTCTGTGGTTCTGGAGCTGAGACACCAAGGCTACTAGATGGTTTAGCGCCTTTAATAATATCATCGCCATTAACAACCCCGTCTAATAAGAAATTATATGCAGATGCAGTTCTCGGGTCGACCAAGCGTTTATATGTATATACAAAGTCATTTGCAGTAATTGGTGTACCATCTGAAAATTTAAGGCTTGGTCTTAAATGGAAGGTATAAGTTTTACCATCATCACTAATATCCCAAGATGACGCCATACCAGGAATTGGCTTGTTAGTTTGGTCATAATCAACAAGACCTGCAAATAAGTCATTGGTAACTCGAAACTCTTGTGCATCCTCAGCTTTTTGTGGGTCTAATGAGGCAGGTTCTGCATTAATATCAACTAAGAGAGTGTCAATTGCAGATTTTTTGCTGCAACTAGAAATACTAATTAACCCCACTATTAATACACAAAATAAATTTCTATTCATTTATATACCTTTTTCAAATTAGTTTAATGTATGAAATATTTATAGATAGCTTGATAAAAAATTGCACTTGCAAAAAAGAATATTGCAATACCAATGATGAGTTCAAAAATATGAATTTTAGCCATAAATGCCAAACGTACTTTTTTGTTGCCAAACATTATTGTTACAAATGAGAACCACATTAAAGCTGAACAAGCCATTCCAAGCCAAGCTATAATTTTGAATGGTGTATTTAGAGCATTAGCAAAAGGCAATAAGGCACTAAAGAAAACAATGGCTTTCATATTTGATAGATTGGTTAGAAGTCCACTCATAAATGAGTTGTTATTTATATTAGATGAAATAGTAGATATATCTTGAACTTCTTGTTTATGTAATAACCAGAAATTGTGAATCAAAGAAAAGCTAATATAAAATAAGTAGAGTAAGCCACAGCCAATAAAACTTAAATACAATAAATGATATTCGAAATATAAAGTACTACCAATAAAATATGTTATTAAAGTATTTATCATTACAGCAACTGTAATACCACATGCACAGAAGAATCCGGCACGTTGCCCTTTAATGATGCTATGCCTAAATACAACCGCAAAATCAGCTCCAGGTAGAACAAGTGCTCCAAATTGAAGCATCATCATTGCTAGAAATATTTTAAGCATTTATAACCCTTTTAGTTTTCCCAATCAAGAATGACCTTACCACAAATACCAGATTTCATAAGTTCAAATCCAGTTAGATAATCTTTTACCGGCAGACGGTGGGTAATTATTGGCTCAACATTAAGCCCAGCTTTTACAAGCGATACCATTTTGTACCAAGTTTCAAACATCTCGCGTCCGTATATACCTTTAAGTGTTAGGCCTTTAAATACTAATTTATCCCAATCAATAGCAACGTTTTTACCACTGATTCCAAGCATTGCAATTTTGCCACCATTAATCATCAAATCAACCATTGAATGAATTGCAGATTCGACTCCAGACATTTCAAGCCCAACATCAAATCCTTCTTCCATGCCAAGTTGTTTCATAACAGTTCTGATTTTAGTATCTACTTCTATGGTGGTTTTACAGTCGCTAACATTAACTGTAGCATCAGCCCCCATTTTTTTAGC
>CANMQR010000118.1 GCA_947499925.1 Neisseriaceae bacterium | reverse complement strand
TAGGAATAGTAGTATTCTTCTTAATTAGCTTAGTCATAACACTACCCATAGTCTCAATACCAAGAGATAATGGAGTTACATCAAGTAATAGTACGTCTTTACGTTCTCCAGATAAAACCGAACCTTGAATAGCAGCACCAACAGCTACAGCTTCATCAGGATTCACATCTTTTCTTGGTTCTTTTCCAAAGAATTCTTTTACTTTCTCTTGCACTTTTGGCATACGAGTTTGTCCCCCAACCAAAATTACATCACTAATATCTTCAGGTTTAACACCAGCATCTTTCATAGCAATACGGCATGGCTCAATTGTACGCTCTACTAATTCGTCAACCAAAGACTCAAGTTTAGAACGAGTTAATTTCATAACCAAATGCTTAGGGCCACTAGCATCCATAGTAATATATGGTAAGTTAATTTCAGTTTGTTGTGATGAAGATAGCTCAATTTTGGCTTTTTCCGCTGCATCTTTTAGACGTTGTAGTGCCATAACGTCTTTTTTAAGGTCAATCCCCTGCTCTTTTTGGAATTCAGTAATAATATGATCTATCAAGCGTTGATCAAAATCTTCACCACCTAAGAATGTATCTCCATTAGTAGATAGTACTTCAAATTGACTCTCGCCATCCACATCAGCTATTTCAATAATAGAAATATCAAATGTACCACCACCTAAGTCATATACTGCAATCTTACGATCATGTCCAGCTTTTTTAGATAATCCAAAAGCTAGTGCAGCAGCAGTTGGCTCATTGATAATACGTTTTACGTCAAGTCCAGCAATACGTCCAGCATCTTTAGTTGCTTGACGTTGACTATCATTAAAGTAAGCTGGAACTGTAATAACAGCTTCTGTTACCGCTTCACCTAAATAGTCTTCTGCAGTTTTTTTCATTTTCTTAAGAATTTCAGCAGATATTTGAGGAGGAGCCAACTCTTCTTCATCAACTTTAATCCAAGCATCCCCATTACTAGCTTTAACAATGCTATATGGCATTAAATTAATATCTTTTTGTACTTCTTTTTCTTCAAAACGACGACCAATTAGACGCTTTGAAGCATAAATTGTATTTTTTGGATTCGTAACAGCTTGACGCTTAGCAGGAGCACCTACCAAAATTTCGCCATCTTTAGTATAAGCGATAATTGAAGGAGTAGTTCTACCTCCTTCAGCATTTTCTATTACTTTTGGTTGTCCATTTTCAATAACCGACACACATGAATTGGTTGTACCCAAATCTATTCCAATAATTTTTCCCATAATTTTTGTCCTTTAAAATTTACTAATATATAAAGTAATGTCTAATTGTTATTTTTCAAGTATTAATATTTATTTATTTTGCAACAGTCACCATCGCAGGGCGTAAAACTCTATCATGTAATACATAGCCTTTTTGCATAACTGATACAATAGTATTTGGCTCTTGTCCTTCACTCTCAACGGTATTCATTGCTTGATGTTTATGCGGATCTAGTTTATCTCCAGATTTTGGCGTAATTTCGGTAATTTTCTGCCCCTCAAAAACTTGAACCAATTGTTTTAATGTCAGATCAACCCCCATCTTTAGCATTTCAAAATTGCCAGTTTCATCTTTTAATGCCATTTCCAGATAGTCTTTTACCGCAACTAAATCCTTAGCAAAGCTACTAATTGCATATTCACGAGTTTTTTTCTGCTCGTCTTGATGACGTCTATGAAGATTTTGCATTTCTGCTTGTGCACGAACGTATTTGTCATTTAACTCGGCAACTTGCTGTTCTAAGTGCGCCAAAAGATCTTCATCAGTGCTAGTTGCATCTATCTCAGATTTCTCAGAAGACTCCGTATTAATTTCGCCTTCATTTAGAAGCTCATTATCCATGTTATCGTGAGTTGTTTTCTCATCACTCATAATTCACCTTTCACAAAATTATTTGATACTAAGGTATATATATGGATGAGTTCAGATTTTTCAAGAGAATTTTTTAATTGATTAATTCAAGAATTGCTTTAGCACCTTCTACACTTGCATTTCTTGCTAGAATTTTATGTAGGGTATAAAATTTATCTATCATGTATTTTTGGCGAGATTTATCATTATATAATGCTACAAAATTTGCTGCTAAATTTTCTGGATTAGCATCATCTTGCAACAGTTCGGGAGCGACTTCTTCATTTAATAAAATATTAGGTAGCCCAACAAATTTAATATAAAGGCGTTTTTTTAATAACCATTCAGTAAACTTAGATACTTTATAACTAATAATCATTGGCTTCTTACATAGTGCAACTTCTAGTGTGACCGTACCGCTTTTAGCTAACACCATATCACTAGCTTTAATAGCATCTCCAGTTTGATTTGTCAGTACTTGATACTTAAAATCAACCTTTGCGGCATCTAAAACATCTAAAAACAAATCATGTAGGGATTTATTTACCATTGGACACACAAATATCGCATCCGGCACCGTCTTATGGATTAGATTACAAGTTTCAATAAAAATCTTAGCAAAGCTATTAATCTCACTCTTACGACTACCAAAAAGCGCACAAAATACAGTACCACTTAGATTTAGTTTAGTCTTATAGAAATTAGTATCAATATCCATCTCAATCTGATCTGCCAAATGATGCCCAATATACTTAGCTTTGATATTCTCTTTTTTATAAAGCGCTTCTTCCATAGGAAAAACACATAACATCAGATCGGTAGATTTCTTGATCTTAAAGATTCTATTATAACGCCAAGCCCAGATCGTCGGACTTACATAGTGCACCGTTTTAATTCCATTTTGCTTGAGTTTTTTTTCTACATAGAAATTAAAATCTGGAGCATCAACTCCAATAAATACATCAGGTTTAAAATCGACAATCTGTTTTATTATTTTTAGACGAATAGATAAGATTTTTGGGATTGCCTTAAGTACATCAAGACCATAACCACCAACCGAAAGTATTTCCATATCGTACGATGAATGAAATCCTTCTAATTTCATCAATTCACCACCAATACCGATAAACTCTACTTGAGCCTTAGATTGCAACTCATGAATTAATCGTGCAGCTAACATATCGCCAGATGGCTCTCCAGCGATAATAGCAACTCTTAACATTTAGCGAATTATACCACGAGTAGATTGCTCGAAAAAGTCCACAAAGACTTGTAGCTCTTTTTGTTCCACTGCTAATTCAGCAATATACCCTCTAGCTTCGTTATACGATAAGCCATTTCTAAATAGTATCTTATACGCATGTTTGATATTTTCTATCTGATGAGCTGAAAACCCACGGCGTTTTAAACCCTCTACGTTTATTCCTTTTGGTTCTGCTCTATACCCAAAAGCCATTACATAAGGCGGTACATCTTGTGCAACACCTGTAGCCCCAGCAGTCATAGAGTGTTCCCCAATAATAGTAAATTGGTGCACTAAGGAATAACCACCAAGAATAGCCCAGTCCTTAACATGAACATGACCACCTAGAGCAACGCTATTAGCAAATATAATATTATTACCCACAACACAATCATGTGCAATATGTGAATATGCCATAAACATATTGTTATTTCCAACTTTAGTAATTCCAGTACCAGTAGTTGTACCTAAATGTAGTGTTGAAAATTCACGAATGATATTATCGTCCCCAATGATTAATTCAGTTGGTTCGCCACGATATTTCTTATCTTGAGGTGCTTCACCAATTGATGCAAATTGATAAATTGAATTATTTTTACCAATAGTTGTGTGGCCTTTAACTCCAACATGATTTGATACTGTAGTATTTTCACCAATAACTACATTCGGCCCAATTATTGAATAAGCTCCAACTTCTACACTTTCGTGCAATTGAGCACTTTTATCTACTATTGCGGTTGCATGAATTTTTGCCATTTTTACACCTCTTTTTTAATTATCAATAACTCT
>CANMQR010000117.1 GCA_947499925.1 Neisseriaceae bacterium | reverse complement strand
CGATTACTTTACCATTAGATACCATCATCTTACTCCATAAAAAATGATGGCGATAGTATCTCACTTATAGCATAACTTTAAAAGATGGGGTTCATGGAACGCTTACCACCATTACCTATTACAACTCCAGGCATTATGGTTACATCGTAACCAATCCACACATCATTACCAACAAGAGTATTCCCTTTATTGTCGCTTAATAGTGGTACTTCGTCAAATGGTTTGCCGAATATCTTAAATGGATATGTGGTAAACCCTTGCAATCCATGATTAGCTCCATTCATTATAAATTTTATGCCAGTTGCAATTTGGCAAAATTTACCAATAATTAGCTTATCCCCGACAAAATCAAAGTGATATAGCACATTTTTATTCTCAAAATTATCAATACCATCTGGGTCGTCGTAGTAGGTGAAGTCACCAACCTGTATATTTGGATTAGTTATAAAATTTTTAAGAAACCCTAAACGATGCACGTTTTGTATGGGGTATTTTTGATTACAATCAACCAATTTAAATAAATCTCTCAAAAAGAATAAAATATACTTGCAAATTATCTCTCATTATGAGATAATACCGTCATGAACTGCCAGACTCTAATATAAGCTAGGATGCACCTTATAACACAGCATAATTTTAGCACAGATTAGAGTTTAGGTTAGTGCCATTGTAAAAAATAAAGGTAAGAACATGAACGAAGCATACGCTAGAAAATTCAATCATATTGGAGGCGCTATGATTAACTACTACGACAACTCAGCAATGTCGCAAAGTAAGCTGAAAGACTTAAAACGTTCACCGAAACACTTTTGGACAACACATTTAGCTTTGGATCGAGTGCCAGATACTGAAACTGATGCTATGCGTTTTGGTAAAGCTGTTCATACCTGCTTATTTGAGCACCAATTATTCATAAATGACTATGTGATTGAGCCAAATGTTGATAAACGTACCAAAGACGGTAAGTTGGCATTTGCTGAATTTGTGGCTAATAGTGCTGGCAAAACCATTATTTCTGCCGATGACATGGTGGCAGTTAAACGTATACGTGATGCCGTATTAAACAAGAAAACCTCACGCATATTGCTTAATAATGGCTTACCTGAGCATGAATTGTACTGGATTGATGCAGATACTGGAGTCAGTTGTAAAGGAAAACTTGACTACTTGATTGAGCCATGCAATCAATTTCCAAGTGGGCTAATTATTGATTTAAAAACCACGATTAATGCCGAACCCAACGACTTTGCTAAGTCCATCTATACTTTTGGCTACTATAACCAACTGGCATTCTACTGTAATGCAGTTAAAACTATCTACCAAACCACAGATTATCCAGCCTTTATATTTATACCTGTTGAAAAGGTAGCACCATTTGAATGCAGTTTTCTAGCTGTGGATGAATTAATGCTTGATATTGGGCTAAAAGAAAATCGCAGATTATTAAATTTGTATAACTACTGCATGAGTTCAGGCAAATGGTACGGCTATGAAGATAAGGTTCGAACAATCGGTTTACCCAACTGGGCAATGAATAAATTTAACTTAGAGGAGCAATCATTATGACACAACAACAAACCCAAAACCCACTGCAACTACTTGATATTCAGTTTGCTGAGCGTAAAGCTGAATTTCAGGCAGTATTACCGAGTAATTGTAGCTTTGAGCGATTTGCCAGAATTGTAAAAACTGCTGCAATTCAGACTCCAGAATTATTGGCTGCTGATCGGGCTAGTTTATTCATGAGTTGTTTTAAAACTGCACAAGATGGGTTATTACCTGATGGACGGGAGGCAGCACTGGTTATCTACAATACCAAGCAAAAAGATGGCTCATATAAAAAGCTAGTGCAGTATATGCCAATGGTCGGTGGAGTGCTTAAAAAAGTCCGTAATAGTGGTGAACTTGCCAGTATTTCGGCACATGTGGTCTACGACAAGGATGAATTTGATTATTGTTTGGGTGATTATGAGCATATTACTCATAAGCCAACCGTCGGGGAGCGAGGTAAGCCCATATGTGCCTATGCAATAGTAAAAACTAAAGATAATGCAATTTACCGTGAAGTTATGAGCGTTACCGACATTGAGAAAATCAGGAGTATCAGTAAATCCAAAGATGGTCAGGCATGGAAAGAGCACTGGGCAGAAATGGCTAAAAAGACTGTTATCCGCCGAATATCCAAGAGGTTGCCGATGAGTACTGATTTGGAGCAGGTAATCCATCGTGATGATGAAATGTTTGAGTTTGATAATAAACCAAAACCAGTTAATACTGCTATTGATACTATAAATAAGCAGGTAATTGATATTAGTGATGCAGTTGAGGTTGAATCTGCCGATACTGGTCAAGACGATGAGCCTAAATCTGAACATACTACTAATGAAGTTAATAATGATGTAGTTGTATCGCCTGAAATAGCAGAAAAAGCTGACAAGTTTTACAAAGGAATGAGCCATGCTAAAGCAAATTAAGCAATACTTCAAAAAATGCAATGATATGGCTCATGCAGTGGATTATTTAGCCAATCACATAAGCTACCACCTGATGAATACCCACAAAATAGCTAATAATGGGGACACTTTTACTATGTTTGGGCGAGAACAATTGCACTTTTTGGTGGTATCAAGGGTTAGTTTAAGCAATAAACAAGTGGATCGGGTAGTTAATTTAGCTATAAAAAATGTGGTTGCCAGTACAAAGGCTAGTTTTATGGTTACCCGTAATGCTATTTACATGGCTTTATTATGAGAGTGTACGGTAACATCCAATCACAGCCTGTGATACTAGTATCTGTGTATTGGATTTTCTACAGGAAAGGCTGGTTATTATGTTAGCACAACGTGAACAAATCAAAGAGTTTTTACTCATACACAAAAAGATTAGTACATGGGAAGCTATACAAAAGTTTCGCATTACTAGGCTTGGAGCGCATATCTATGAGTTACGCAGGCGTGGCATGAATATTGCTGCAGAACGTAAACGTAACCCTAAAACTGGCACGTGGTTTGTCGAATATTACATTGTGGGGTAAATTGTGATGGACTATATTGGAACTTTTGAAGTTATGAAAATCCTCAATATTAAAACCAGAAATACAATTTACCGCTGGATGTCCTTAGGTAAGTTCCTAACTCCATATGTGGATAAACATGGTTATTTCTTGTGGAGCAAAGGTGAGGTTGAGGCTTGGAAACAAAAACAACTGCAAAAAGGCATTATTTTATGAGGTGTAATATGGAACTTAAAGCAATACCAGCGATTAAATGGGTAAAACTCAAACAATTTAGTCAGTTAACTGGCATAACAGAAATGGCTGTTCGCAAAAAACGCCATGAAGGCAAATGGGGCGAACAAATTGTTAAAACTGCCAAAGATGGCATGTTATATGTAAATATTGAGGAGTATCAAAGATGGATCGAGCTATCTTGACACCACAAGGCGTTGAGTTAATAGGCAAAAACAGCAAGACAATCCGCATTGTTTTTATGTATAAAGGTATGCGGTGTAGAGAAACTATGAAACTTGAGCCAACGAAAGCTAATATCAAGTATTGTGCCAATCTACGAGCTGAAATTTTGAATAAAATTGTCCGTAATGAATTTAACTATGGGGATTACTTCCCAGAATCAAAGTTGGCGACAAGAGTTGGCTTGGTTAAACAAAACACCAATGTTTTGTGTGAAGAGTTGCTTAATAAACAACTACAAAATTATGAAATGATGGTAAAAAATGGATACATGTCGCCATCAACATTGTTTGGTTATCGTAAAATTATTACTGGGCAATTATTACCATTTTTTGCTAAATATACGATTAGTGCTATAACTGTTCCAATTATAAAAGAATGGATATCATCACTCAATGCAACCCCTAAGACTATACGCAATTGTTTAACACCGTTG
>CANMQR010000116.1 GCA_947499925.1 Neisseriaceae bacterium | reverse complement strand
TACAATCATAATGGATTTACAATTATAGAATGTTTGGTAGCGTTATTTATAATTGCTATTGTACTTGCTGCCGCAACCAGAAATATTGGGTTGGCAGTTGATGATATACATGATGCGTATGCTAGAGAAGCTGCGAACTGGGTTGCTGATAATCAGTATAATCAATATTATCTTGACAGTATTTATCCCGACCTAGGGAGTGATACTAAAAATGTTACTATGGCTGGTATTGATTTTAATGTTGAGACCACAATATCTGCAACTCCAAACCAATACTTTAGACGCTTAGAGATTGCTGTAAGCGAAAAAAAGAAGTCGAAATATATTTTATTTCGTACCGTAAATTTTATTGCTCAATATTAAATGGTTAGACACAATGATTAAACAAACAAAAGGTTTTACCTTAATAGAATTAATGGTTGCAATAATAATTTTTGCAATTATATCAGTGATGTCTTACCGGGCTATTGCATCTCTAGTTACAACAAAACAAGTCCTTACTAAAGCCGAAGATAAATGGGGTGGTATTGCTCGAGCCATTAATCAAATATCAACCAATTGGGATAAAGCTATACCACTTGCCTATCGTGATGAGAACGGGGTATTAATGCCTGCAGTTGTGGGGAAAAATAAACTTAGTGGCAATTTTGATGCCCAGCTTGAACTTACAATTTCAGGAATGATTGGTGATGAGGAATATGGCACCATGTCTCCTAGGCGCATCGGGTTTCGCTTTTTAAATGGTACACTTTATATGGTAACTTGGCCTTTTCTAAATAGAGCTCCATTTAGCCAAGCTCAAGTTGAAGCACTCCTTAAGAATGTTGATACCTTTACGGTTAATTTTTTATACCCTGATAAACAGTGGCGCGATAGTTGGCCTAGTGATATAAATAGTTTTACAACCCTACCCCCAGGGCTGGAAATTTACATAAAAATGAAGTCCGGAGAAGAGATTACCCGTAGGTGGGCATTATGATACAAAAAAATCGTGGAGCTGCGTTAATAACCGTATTAATTATTGTACTTATTATAATGTCTATCATAACTAATATAACGATTAAAAACTACCGAGTAATTCGCCGTCTTAGCAATCAAAAAGCAATGGAACAATGCTATGGGATTTTATTTGCTGCGACAGACTTTGGGCGTGCAGGTCTTGCAACTAGTGCAGCAACATCAACCATCGACTCAGTAACCGACATTTGGGCTCAGCCCATACCCAGAACCAAAGTTATTGATGATATATATATGAGTGGTTATATTATAGATGAGCAAGGCAAATTTAATATCAATGATTTGGTTAGTAATGGCCAAGTAAACCAAACCGTTCTTACTCAATTTACCGCACTACTAACTTCTTTAAATCTTCCAATAGCACTTGCTCCAGCGATAGCTTCCTATATGGCTGCTCCGCAATACGAAGCTGATATAATGAATCAATATACAAATGCTGACCCAAGGTATCGCCCAGCAGGTAAGCCACTCGTTGATTTAGCTGAATTAAAACTTGTTAAAGGTATGCAACCCGAATATGAATATAAACTAGCTAATTATATAACAGCTGTTCCAGTATCAATTACCGGCCAATTGATGGCTGAAAGTGCTGCAGCAAATGCTCAAGAAAGCACCATTAATAGTAATAAAACCTTACCACCACCAACTGGCCCTGGGGTAATTCAAGTTAATGTAAACACAGCCTCAGCAGAGGTGATTGCTGCCAAAAGCGGTATACCACTACCAGTTGCCAATCGGATAGTAAGTGTTAGAGAAAATACTCCTTTTAAAGCATCAACAGATATTCAGAATTTCTTAGCTAGTAATGGTATAATAACGTCACAAAGTAACTCCAATATGAATCTAGGAACTTTAACCACCAGCTCAAGCTATTTTACGATTCATGCAGCGGTTGACAAGGGTGACTATGAGTTCAAATGGGTTGAACTTGTTTATCGAGCAAATCGTAGTGGTCAATGGCCACAAATTTTATGGCATCATCCAGAATGAAAATATTACGCTTATTCATAAATAATGACTTATCAAAACCAATTAACTGGGCCTTAATCAATGATAATGAAATTGAAACCGGTCAATCGTCTTTTGATGATTTAGCGGCATTTAATGACGTAAGCCTTGAGATTTATCTATCAACTAATTGTTGTAGTATATTTAAAACTAATGTTACTGGGATTGCTAGTAAACGCCTAACTGAAGAACTGATGTTAGGTCTTATCGAAACCTCATTAACTGATGAGATTGATGAAGTAAAAGCAATCACACTACAGATTGAAGATGGAATTGCATATGTAGCGGTATTTAATAAGATATACTACCAAACATTAATGCAACGAATTAACTTTCTTGAAAAGCCAATTCGCTTTATTCAATCTTTTGCTTTTGCTACAAATTTTGAAGAAAAATCGTGGACTTTATTTTTAGGTAATGATCAAAGCTTTCTGCGTACTTCAAAATTTGAGTATTATTGCTTAGATGATAATAGACCAATACCATCAATGCTTGAAGATATGCTTCAGATAGAAAAACCAAAATCATTATTAGTTTATGCTAATGATAATTATGATATAGAAAATATCTCTAATAATTTTGATATTCCTTGCAAACGCGGTAATAATCAGCTTGAATATGGGGTTTTCGTATGGAATTTTTATATTCAAAAAAGCACCAATTTCAATCTCAAACTCGATAAAAAAAGTACCAAAAGCATTTTTAGCTTATTAAAAACAATAAAATACTTAGTGATTCTCCTGATTTGCTTCTGGTGCTTAAACATAACCATGCTTCTACTTAATACCATCCACGTTAAATCTCAAATTAACAACAACCTAAAAGGTGTTGTAGCTGTGACCCAGATAAACAAAGCGATAATTCAAACCGCAACTGATAAAATCAATAGCCTTAGGCATCAAAGAGGTATATATGATAACAAAGATGCTGTAGTCTTATTAACCAAATTTTTACAGATAGTCTCTACCCTAAGCCCAAATGATATTAAACAATTTAACTATGATAATGGCACAGCCGATATTATTGTTGGTAATAGTTTTGATACTTCTTTATTTAGTAGTTATAAAGACGTTTTAGCAACAAGAAAAATTACTGCAACCATTGAAGATTATAAAACCTATTCTAAAAACAATAAAAAGAAATCAGAAATATCTGATAATAATATTAATGCAACAACATCAGAAATTGTTGATGCCGCGTGGGTAATAACACTAAAACCAGCAATGTGGCATGAAGTAATTGGGAATAAATAAATGGAAACAAAGATTATAGAAAAACTTTTTAACAAATATCGCCCCCAAATTGATGCGTTAATTTTGCGTTTACAACCACTTAAGGACTACTGGGTAAAACTATCAGGTCGCGATCAGCAAATATTAATAGGTGCTGGGGCTCTTGTAGCACTTATGTTTATTGTTTTAATAATAAGTAGCGCCCTACAATTTAACACTAACCTTCAAAATGACCGCTCAATATTGGTAGAGCAAAAAATTGACTCCGAAATCATTGCTAATCAATATAAAGACTTGTCTGATACCACTCCAAATGATTTTAGCACTGTCAATAGTGATCGTATAAAAGGTGATGCAACTCAAATTTTGGATGTCAAGGATGCCGAAATAATTTTAGCTGATAATAATCTAAATATAACCGCCAAGAATGCTAAATTTGACAAAATCATGCAATTTCTTGATCAATTACGTAAAAGTTATGGCCTATTTCCAAGCACATTGACAATTACAAGAGCATCTCAACCTGGATATGCAAATTTTAAAGTTGGTTTTACTAATGTGGAGCAGCAATGAAGCGTTGGCTAATTAAAAATAAACGATATATTATTGGCACATTATTTGGCTTAGTATTTACTATTAGTATGGTTAATAATACTCCAAGCTGGATTGTAAGTAGTATT
>CANMQR010000115.1 GCA_947499925.1 Neisseriaceae bacterium | reverse complement strand
AATAAGGCTAAAAATTAGAATCATTAATATAGTTGTATAATTAAACGAAATCACTATATTAGCAGCAACCCCAGTTTCCACAAAATAAATTGGTAATAAAACTGTATTGATAAGTAAAAATAAACTTTTTCTAAGTCCAGTTATCATTTCATTATCACGTGGGAGGATTAGCCCAAATAAAAATGCCCCAAAAATTTGATGTAAATTTACCGAGTCAGCAAGAGCAGCGGATGCAAAACACCCAATTATTAAAAAACCAAGCATAGTACTTTCTTTTTTTATGCGTGGAACAATATAAGCTAGTATTCGAGGTGCGATACCGATTGTAAAAACTAGGTACGCTATAAAATCTATTGGAGCGAAGGAGGCTATAATTGTATTTTCTTGACTGAAAATCAGAATTACCCCAAGTATAATCCATAGAAAGATTTCATCTACAAACCCACAAAGTAATGCCAAACTTCCTATATTGGTATTTACTAAATGTGTGTGTTTTAAAAACATTGACAAAACAGGAAATGCAGTCATTGAGACAGCGAGGCCGACAAAGATCTCAAACATTAAATTAAGATGGGAGTCGGTAACGCTAGTATCATAGAATGATAGAAATTGCCCATTTAGCCATGAAAGATGATGGTGAACCAATAGTCCTGCAAATATAAATCCTAGAATAAATGGTATTAACATATTTATTAGGGTTATTGGCATATAACGTTTTCTAATAATTATATTTTTGAAGTTTAATTGATTGCCAACTAGCATCATAAACATTACAATACCCATTTGCCCAAGACCTGATATGGCATGTATATCAAAATATTTTGTGGGTAAGTCTAAATGTTGGATAATTACTCCTGCAATTATGCCACCTAGGACAAGTGGACGTCCAAATTTAGCCATTAGTTGATAGATTATATTAGTTGTAGCTAATACAACGGCTAAAGTGAAGAATAATTTATCAATACTGTCAAATTCATTTATTAGTAACATTAACATTTATCCTTATAACTACACCCTATAATTTACCATAAATTAGCGATATATATACTTAAACTTATGTTAAAATCCATATAAATTTTCTATGGTGAATTATAATCAAAAAAGCTATTCTTCTTATGGGGCCAACTGCTACTGGAAAAACAGATCTAGCGCTTAAGTTAGCATCAGTGTATTCTATTGAAATAATCAGTGTAGATTCGGCATTGATTTATCAAGATATGGATATTGGCTCAGCTAAACCAAGTTTGTCTGAATTATCATTAGTACCACATCACCTAATCAATATTATGACACCCCTACAAACTTATTCAGTGGCTAATTTCATTAAAGATAGTGTCACCTTGATTGATGAAATTATATCTCGTGGTGCTATTCCAATACTTGTTGGTGGAACTATGATGTATTACAATGGGCTTTTAAATGGCATATCAAGTCTACCCGAAGCAAGTGCGGCTATTCGTGATGAGTTATTAATAAAAGGTGAGGCAGAAGGGTTTGATAAATTACATCAAGAGCTGATGTCTATTGATAAGATAGCAGCGAGTAAGATTATGCCAAATGATAGACAGAGAATTATTCGGGCTTTAGAGGTGTTTTATTTAACTGGTGTACCAATTAGCCGCCTACAAATAGAAAATAAGGTGCATTTAGCTTCAGGCATTGAGTTTTTACCTTTAGCAATTGTTCCTGAAAATAGAGAGATTTTACATTCAAGAATTAATTCTAGATTTGATAAGATGCTAACTAATGGATTTATCTCAGAAGTTAAGAATTTACAAATTAAATATCCAGAACTGACTATTAACCATACTTCTATGCGAAGTGTTGGTTATCATCAAGTTTGGCAGTATTTAAGCGGTGAAATAAGCTACGATGAGCTAGTTGATAAAGGTATGGCTGCTACTCGGCAACTAGCAAAACGTCAGATAACCTGGCTTCGTAGTATGAATACAATCAATCTAGATAATGGTGAACTAAGTTTGGAATATTTATTTAAAGAGCTATGTCAAAGAGTTACTGGTTTTTTATGCTAAATTAATATTTTATACCATATCTTGTGTTATAATACCTACATACACACTATATATAGTGTTTTTTAAGAAGAGTAAACGTGTTTAAGTTTTTTAAAAATAAGAAAGATTCTAGTCCCGTTATAGATGTGGTTGAAGAAATATCTATACCACTAGCTAATGTGATTGAAGCGGTTAGTAATGAAGTTCATGAAAAACCAATAGAGAAGTCTGATGATTTACCAGTAGCTAAGATGTCGTGGTCGAGTCGTCTAAAGTCTGGTTTATCTAAAACACGTGGTAATTTTGGTAAAAAGTTACTTGGGGTATTTGGTGCGGGTAATATTGATGAAAATCTATATGATGAATTAGAGACGATTTTATTAGCTTCTGATATCGGATTTTCGGCTACCAATCGCTTACTTGAGCAAATCAAAAAGAAGGTTAGTTTAAGAGGGCTTAAAGATAGAAGTGAGCTTCAAACGCTACTTAAAGAGGGCTTAGAGGAGTTATTAAACCCGCTAGAAAAGCCGCTTATTACTGGTGGTCATAAGCCTTTTGTAATAATGCTAGTTGGAGTTAATGGGGCTGGTAAAACCACCTCAATTGGTAAATTAGCTAAGTACTTTCAGTCTCATGGTAAGAGTGTTATGCTTGCGGCAGGGGATACATTTAGAGCGGCTGCGCGTGAACAATTAATGGCTTGGGGTAGTAAAAATAATGTAACTGTTGTATCTCAAGAAGGTGGAGATCCAGCTGCTGTCTGTTTTGATGCTATTCAATCAGCAATAGCACAAAAAATAGATATAGTACTAGCTGATACAGCAGGGCGACTACCAACACAGTTAAATTTGATGGAAGAAATTAAAAAAGTAAAACGTGTAATTGGTAAAGCGCTAAATGGTGCACCTCATGAGGTTTTACTGGTATTAGATTCTAATATTGGACAAAATGCACTTAATCAAGTAAGAGCATTTGATGATGCTTTGATTCTAACTGGTTTGGTTTTGACCAAACTTGACGGTACTGCTAAAGGTGGGGTTATTTGTGCAATTGCTCGTGAACGACCAATACCACTACGATTTATCGGAGTTGGTGAAACTATAGATGATCTAAGGCCTTTTGTAGCTAAAGATTATGTTAATGCCTTATTTAATGAATAAAATTTTGAAGGGGAATAATCATGGAATTTGCTAATAATGAAGTACTTATTACAAATGATGGTGTAAATCGCGTTAATATGGTTGATAAACGTATTATCAATGGTCAAACAGATGTTAATCAACTAGTACCATTTAAATATAAATGGGCGTGGGAAAAGTATTTGGCTACTTGTGCTAATCATTGGATGCCACAAGAAATAAATATGCAAAGAGATATTGAATTATGGAAAAATCCTAATGGTCTAACTGAAGATGAGAGATTAATTGTAAAAAGAAATCTAGGGTTTTTTGTAACTGCAGACAGTTTGGCTGCTAATAATATTGTTCTTGGAACCTATCGTCAAATCACAGCTCCTGAATGTCGTCAATTCTTACTACGTCAGGCATTTGAAGAGGCTATTCATACCCATGCTTATCAATATATAGTTGAAAGTCTTGGTTTGGATGAAGGTGAGATTTTTAATGCTTATCATGAAGTATCGAGTATCAAAGCTAAAGATGAGTTTTTAATTCCTTTTATTGATACCTTAACTAACCCAACTTTCAAAACTGGAACTCCTGAGACGGATAAAGATTTACTAAAATCATTGATAGTATTTGCATGCATTATGGAGGGTATATTCTTCTATGTTGGTTTTGTACAAATCCTTGCTCTTGGTCGTCAAAACAAAATGACTGGAGCTGCTGAACAGTATCAATACATCCTACGTGATGAGTCTATGCATTGTAATTTTGGAATTGATCTAATTAATACCATTAAACTAGAAAATCCACATTT
>CANMQR010000114.1 GCA_947499925.1 Neisseriaceae bacterium | reverse complement strand
TCTTGGATTTTTAACCCCAAATGAGGTTGTAAACAAATATCTAGCTAGATCTTATAAAAAATTGTCGCAGCATACTTGACAATGGGCGAATTATTAGCATACAATTTATCTTCATTTGTAGTAAAATTCAGGCATGCTTGAAATAGTAATAATTTACAGATGGAGTAATGTGTGTCCTACAAAGTATTTGATAAGGAATTTTTAAATAGTATAGGCTATCAAACCCCTTGTTATATTTATGATACAGAGCTTCTTCGCGATAATCTAGAGATTGCTACTAAAGAATTCCATCATTATTTTGACACTGAATCATCTATCCACTACGCCCTAAAAGCAAATGACAATGCACAAGTTTTAGCACAAATAAAACAAGCAGGACTTGGGTTAGACTGTGTTAGTGGTGGTGAAATAGAACATGCAATTGCCTGTGGGTTTAATCCCAATGATATAGTATTTGCTGGAGTTGGTAAGCTTGACTCTGAAATTATATTGGGGCTAGAAGTTGGAATTTATGCTTTTATTTGCGAGTCATTACAAGAAGTAATGGTAATTAATGACTTAGCATGTGGGAATAATAAACATGCTAAGATTATGTTAAGAGTTAATCCTGATATAGATGCTAAAACCCATAAGCATATTAGTACCGGTACCTATGATAATAAATTTGGAATTGCGTTTGATGATTTATTAGACTTCATACCAAGCCTAGATACATTAAACAACATAGAGCTAATTGGACTACATTATCATATTGGTTCACAAGTTATGGATATGAGTGTATATGCAAAATTAGCAAATGTAGCCTCATTTCATTATCAAATACTTTATAAACAAGGCCTGAAATTTAGTGATATTGATTTAGGTGGTGGTTTAGGCGTTGATTATGAAAATCCCATGGCTAAACCAATAGCCAATTTTGGGGATTATTTTAGTATAATTAAACAAAACCTAAGTATACCATATCAGCTTAAAATTCATTTTGAATTAGGGCGTTCTTTGGTTGCCCAATGTGGTATTATGTTAAGTAAGGTCTTATATATAAAAAATACTGTAGGAACTAAATTTGCTATCATTGATGCTGGGATGAATGATTTAATGCGGCCTGCCTTATACGAAGCCAAACATTTAATTATCAATCTATCTACCCAAAATACAAATGAAACTTATCATATCGTAGGGCCTGTATGTGAGTCAACGGATATTTTTGCTAAAAATCTCTCAATATCCGAATTAAGACGTGGCGATATGGTAGCGATTTTAACTAGCGGTGCTTATGGACGAGTTTTAGCTAACCAATATAATAGACGTGCTATGATTAAAGAATATATGGTGTAATATGAATCTAACAAATGATAATTTATTTAATGAAGCAAAGAAATATATTCCTGGAGGAGTAAATTCGCCGGTGCGTTCATTTAATAGCGTTGGCGGTAGACCTTTTTTTACCAAAAAAGCTGAAGGTGCTTTTTTATATGATATTGAAAATAAACAATATATCGATTATATTTGCTCTTGGGGTGCTAATATTATTGGTCATGCTAATCCATATGTGGTTGAAAAAGTAACAGCTGCCTTAAAAAATGGATTTTCTTATGGAACGCCAACCGAGTTAGAAGTTGAATTAGCTAAAACCATCGTTAGTATCATGCCAAATATAGAAAAAGTTAGATTAGTTAGTTCAGGTACTGAAGCAACAATGTCAGCAATTCGTTTAGCACGTGGTTATACTGGTAAAAAATATATTATAAAATTTAACGGTTGTTATCATGGGCATAGTGATAACCTTCTTGTTAAAGCTGGTTCTGGATTGGCTACTTTTAGTAATCCAAGTAGTAGCGGAGTATCTTTTGGTAGTGTAGAAGATACAATAGTTCTTGAATATAATAGTATCGAAGACCTACAAGCTACATTTGATAAATATCATGATGATATTGCATGTATAATAATGGAACCGTTTGCTGGAAATATGAATTTGGTGCGTCCAAGTGCTGAGTTTCTGACACAGATACAAGATTTATGTAAAATTCATAAGACGCTTCTTATTTGTGATGAAGTAATGACGGGTTTTCGTGTGGCATTAGGTGGTGCTCAGCAATTACTTGGGTTGACGCCGGATATAACTGCAATAGGTAAGGTTGTTGGTGGTGGAATGCCATTGGCGGCTTTTGGCGGCAAAGCAGAAATAATGGATTATCTATCACCTAATGGTTCGGTATATCAAGCTGGTACTTTATCGGGCAATCCAATTGCGGTAACTAGTGGCTTAGCAACTTTAGAATTAATTCAAAAAACTGGTTTTTATGAAGCTATTAATAATATAAGTAGTCAATTAACTACTGGCTTACAAGGTATTGCAGATGATTATAGTATACCTTTTTGTACGGATTTTGTGGGTGGAATGTTTGGGTTTTATTTTAGTGATAAATTACCTGAAAATTTGAAAGAGGTAAAGTTTGCTAATGAGGAACGCTTTAATAAATTTTTTCATATGATGTTAGATGCTGGGGTGTATTTTGCACCTTCAATGTATGAAGCTGGATTTGTGTGTATTGCTCATAGCAATAAAATAATAGAACAAACGCTAGGTGCAGCAAAAAAAGTTTTTGCAAAATTATAGGGGTTGATAATGAAGGCATTTGCTGCCAAATATATTTTTGATGGGAAAAGACTACTTGAGGATCAAGTCATATTAATTGAGAATGGATTCGTTAAAGATGTTGTTGATAAGTCAAATTTCTCAGGTACTGTAAAATATCTAGGAGATGGCGTAATTACGCCAGGACTTATTGATTTGCAGTTAAATGGCTGTGGTGGGGTATTATTTAATGAGCAAATTAGTACTGATACTCTAGAAATTATGCGAAACACTTGGCTCAAATTTGGAACCACTGGATTTCTCCCAACATTAATTACTAGTAATTTTAAAGATGTTATTAATGCATTGAATGTTACTAAAGAATGGTTTGATAAATTTGGCGATACTAATGGAGTACTCGGAATTCATTTAGAAGGGCCTTTTATTTCGGAGGTGAAATGCGGAATTCATCCTAAAGATTTTATTATCAAGCCAACTAATGAGTTATTAGAACAGATAGTTAGTTATAGAAAATATTTTCCTATAAAAATGACTATAGCGGTTGAAAAATTTAGTTTAGAGCAAATTAAGTATCTAGTTGATAATGGTATTATTTTATCCATTGGTCATTCTAATGCTGATTATAAGACTGCTGAAGCTGCAATAAAGGCAGGTGTTACAACTTCAACCCATATGTTTAATGCAATGAGTGGTCTAACTGGTAGGAATCCTGGAGTAATTGGTGCGATTTTAAATACTCATATATATGTTGGAGTTATTGTTGATATGCTTCACGTTGATGCCGCTAATATTAGGCTTCTTCAAAAAGTAAAAGAGGGTAGGGCTTATCTAGTTACTGATGCTGTTACTCCTGCTGGTACTGATATAACAGAATTTGATTTTGCTGGTAAACGACTTTATGTTAAAAATGGTAAATGTGTTGATAAAGATGGTATTTTAGGTGGAGCATGTCTTACTATGAGTCAGGGTGTGCAAAACTGCTTGGAAGAATGTGGCTTGAGTTTGGAAGAAAGTTTAGCTATGGCAACGACTATCCCAGCACAAGTTATTGGAATGGATAAATTTATTGGGAAAATTAAAAAAGGCTATAGAGCTGATTTGATGTATATGGATTTGAATAGTTTTGAATGTGAGGTTTTATGATGAAATTAAAAGTAGTATTATTAGGATTATTGATAGTTGGTTTTGCCAATATTAGTTTTGGAGCTACTGAGAATTATATTTTAGACCCACTACATACTTCTGTTAACTGGAAGATAAACCATTTTGGGTTTGCTAATGTCACTGGTAAATGGTATGCAAATGGACAATTAAGCTATGATGAAGAGCATCCACAAAACAGTAATGTAAAAGTAACTATTGATAT
>CANMQR010000113.1 GCA_947499925.1 Neisseriaceae bacterium | reverse complement strand
GCATTAAATTCAGAATCAGCCGCTAATAAGATTAATGAAAAGTTAGCGCAATTAAACACTGTTAAAGCAACAGAATCAACGATGCAGGTTAAACAATACAAACCACAAAAAATGGTTATAGAGGATGACATTAACAATGAAAATGCTAGTATTGACAATATAAATGATGACAAAAGCGGTATTTCTTCAACCCCAGATGTGGTTAATGATATTCAAGCTATAAAATCTAAAAACACACCTAATACAGCAACAAGTAAAGCAGATTCCAGCCAAAATGTGGCAACTTATCTACCATCTGGTTCTTTTGCAAAAGGTATTTTAATTGGGTCATTATCCGCTAATACAGGGGGAAATGCTTCTAGTGATCCAACTCCAGTGTTGATTCGCTTAACTAATCTTGCACAACTACCGAACTCTTTTCGTTCCAATATAAAATCTTGTATGGTTGGTGGCACTGGTTTTGGGGATTTATCTACTGAAAGAGTAAAGATAAGACTTACAACTATGTCATGTGTTTTAAAGTCAGGTAAAGCTATAGATATATCGGTAAATGGCTATATTGATGGTGAAGATGCTAAAGCTGGAATTAAGGGTATGGTGGTTACACATTCAGGTTCTGTAGCTGCTAAAGCAGCATTATCTGGGTTTTTACAAGGTATAGGTACAGTTGGTCAAGCCATGGGGCAAACGCAAACTATGACACCACTAGGAGGAGTTACTACAACGGTTAGTCCTAGCCAAGCATTATATGCTGGTGGGGGAGCTGGAGTATCGCAAGTTGGCTCTACTTTGTCACAATACTATATGAGTATGATGCAACAGATATCTCCTGCGATTGAAGTGTCAGCAGGTAGACATATTACAGTGGTGTTTACTACAGGTATTGAATTAAAATTGCCGATCAATGAAGATTTATCAACTGACTCCCAACCTTTACCTTTAAATGAGGAATAATAATGCAACAATTAATACATAGCTCTAAATTAGCTTTAGCCACTATGCTACTAACTTCTTTATTTCTTTCAGGGTGTGCAACAGAGTATCCATGTGGTGAGGCAAGTGCTGGGCATTGTGCTTCAGTATCAGAAAACTATCAACGTTCATTTCATGATTATAAAAATCCAGATGATAAAGAGCCAGATAGTTGGTATGGTAGCAGTTCGCAGAGTCAAGACTCTTCGAGTCTCGACTCGGGTGCTAATTCTGGGAATAATACAAAGACAACAAAAATATTTCCTTTTACTAAGTATGCTCAAGTGCCAGTGGACGGTTCACCGATGATATCTAGACCAACAATGCTCCGTGTATGGCTAACCCCATATACTGATAATGACAGTGTATATCATGATCAAGGTTATGAGTATATGATAACTGATAAAGGACATTGGTTATATGCTAATAATTTTAAAAGTAATACTAATCTTAAAAATATTTCATTAGTTCAAGGTACCGATAGGGTTAATGCTAATGCGGGTGGTTCTGGACTCCCTCTCCAAAACTCGCTATCTAAAGCAACAAATCCTAGCACTTTTTTAAGTGATTATCCAGCATTAAGTGCATTGAAGAACCAATCGGTATCAGTGGTGGGTAATCCAACTAATCGTCAGGCAGAGTCGACAAGTGCTTTATCCCTATTTGGGTCACCCGCAGAAGCTCCAGCTAAGGCAATTACTACAACTAATGGCTTAAATAAATCGACTATTGTTATTCCTTAGAGGTGAAATATAAATATGTTAAGGCAAATATTAAATAAATACCATGCAGATAATGTACAGGAATTAATGGGTACATTTTTTAAGAAGATGAAAAAAGAAGATGTGCCAGATACTCACGCAAATCAAGTTAAAAAGAAAGCTGCTTTTAATCCACGCAAGTTTGATTTTGTGAACATGTTGGAATCTAATCGCTTGGCAGATATGCTACCTTATGAATGGTTTGATCCTGAGACAAACATTTATCAAACAACACGTGCGCATGGGTTTGTTTTTGAATGCGGTACATTGATTGGAGCAAATGCTAATTTGGATGATAAGCTAAAATCATTGTTTAATTTAGGCATACCTGATGGCACATGTATGCAAGTAATGTTATTAGCTTCTTCTGAACTAGAGAACAAGTTTACTGCTTATAAAGCATTACGCAAAACACCACTATTGAATAAATTAGCACAAGAGAGGATTAAGTTTTATAACCAAGGCTTAAAAAAATCGCTAAAAGCAGGTTATAAACTTCCAGTAAGGGATTTTAGGCTAGTTATTTCTTTTACGTTTGATGGTTTATATGATGAAGCTAATCAAGGAGCATTAGTATCGTTGCAACAGTCTATAGGGGCTATACTTAAAAATAGTGGAATTAATAATCAATTAATGCAACCTACTGAGTTTATTAATCTACTAAAAGAAATACTATGTACTGAATCTAGCCCAGTAGAAAAGAATACCTATGATAAACGCAAATCAATTAGAAGCCAGATAGCTGATATTGATAATAACATCTATATTGCAACTGATGGTATGTGTATTAATGATATGGGTATAAAGTCCATAGCAATAAGTGGTTATCCTGAGACTTTCAGTATTGCTCAATGTGATAATTTTACAGGGAACGTATTTAATTTAGCTGCCCAAATCTCTCACCCATTCTTTTTAGTACAAAATATTACTTTTTTAAACCAAGGTAAAGAAAATTACAAACTTCATACCGCAGCAATGAAAACAGCAGGGCAAGCAAAAGAAGGTAAGTTTACTGCATTATTCCCATTGACACATCGTAAACATGCGGAATATAAAATGCTCCAGCATGTTATATCAACAGGTGAGGGCTTAGTATTAATGAGTCATTACTTACATGTCTACTATCCACTAGGTGAGTCAATATCAGCATTTCAAGAAGTGAAATCACTTTATCAAACATTTGGATTTAAAGTGGTCACCAATTCTAATATGCAGTTTCCTACTTTACTGTGTAGTTTGCCTCTCTTTCACGATTTAACCGCCACCCAAGAGCAAAAAAGATACCACATGATGTCTTTGTATACCCAAACTAATGTAGTTAACCTAATGCCGTTATTTAGTGATTATAATGGTAATGCTAATTCAAGTAAAAATCTTGCTTTAATGTTATTATCTCGTAGAGGGCAAGTTCAGTTTTTTGATATATTTAGTTCTTCTACTAATTATAATGTGGCAGTTAGTGCTACTTCTGGATCAGGTAAGTCATTTTTTGTAAATGAGGTAGTAGCTTCGTATATAGCAATGAATGCCAAAGTATCCATTATTGATGTTGGTAGGTCTTATAAAGACACTTGTGCTGTATTAGGTGGGCAGTACATAGAATTTACTAAAGAATCAGCAATCTGTATTAATCCATTTAGCTTTATTAAACTAAACCTACAGGACTTGAAAGATAATCCTAGTTTTGACTTTAAAACTATCACTAAAGATGATATTTTAAACTTAGAAGACTTAGACGATCAAATTACTATGCTAAAGAGCATATTTCTTGTATCAGCAGGAATTGATGAGATGGATTCTAAGACTACTTTAGCTGATAGTTTATTTGAACAAGCTATCATTACCTCATTACAAAAATTTCAAAATAATTCAACATATACTACAGTGTATGATGAGCTATTGGAAATATCCAATAGCACAGACAATAGTTTAGCTAAAGATTTAGCTAGTGCTATTAAGTCATATACTAAACATGGTATTTTTGGTAAATACTTTGAAGGTAAGTCTAACCTTGATTTAAAAAATGATCTAATTGTACTTGAGTTAGCAGAATTAGAATCCAAGGGGAATTTAAAATTTATTACGTTATTAATCTTAATGCTAAAAATTACTCAAGATATATATTTAGGGAATAGGGAACAGAAAAAGCTTTGTATTATTGATGAAGCTTGGTCTTTAATGGATGGTGGGAATAGTGGTAAGTTTATTGAGAAAGGTTACAGACGTATCAGAAAGCATAATGGGGCTTTTATTACCATTACTCAAAAAATAGATGATTACTCTATTAATGCTACTACTTTAGCATGTAGGAGTAATTCTG
>CANMQR010000112.1 GCA_947499925.1 Neisseriaceae bacterium | reverse complement strand
CAAAAGCAAAGCTAATAATGCAAATACGTAAAGTCAATAGCGGAGAATTAAATACTTTAGTTACTCTTGATAAAATATCAAATATGACTAATTGGTCATTAAATGATTATCAAAATAGTTTCAATAATAAGCAACACTTTATTTATATTATTGAAGAACATGGTAAAATATCTGCGTGTATAGTTGTGGGCGTGGTTCTTGATGAGGCTGAAATTTTGCAGCTTTGGGTAGAAAGTAATTCGAAACGTAAAGGTCTTGGAATATATCTATTAAATCATACTCTAAACGAACTACGTAAAAAACATATGGTGCTTCGCGTATTTCTTGAAGTTAGAGATGGCAACGTTGAGGCAATTAATTTGTATAAAAAAGTCGGGTTTATAGAAGTTGGTAGGCGCCACAAATATTATAATGTTGATGCTTGGCAGTTTGATGCTTTAGTAATGCAAAAAGAATTTTTGGGATTTTTGTAAGTGAATGATTCTTATAAGCTTTTATATAATAACTTATGGCTTATTAATAAGTCTAGGATTGCTAAACTTAATCCAGATTATAGACTACCACATGATATCGTTGCACCTGTAGTCATTTCAAAGCCTGTCGAGATTAGTTATTTAAAACCCACTAAAACTACCATCGCAGAATTGCCGATTGTTGATAATACACCAATTCTCAAGCAAAAACCAGCAGATATAATCCTTAATTGGGATGCGCTGGTATCTACGATAAATAATTGTAAACTTTGTAGCTTATGTGATAATCGCCAAAATGTTGTGATAGAACGCGGTAATCGTGAAGCCCCATGGATGTTTGTGGGTGAAGCACCTAGTAATGAAGATGATAAAGAAAGTAGGCCATTTGCTGGGCAATCAGGACAACTATTAGACAAGATGATAGGAGCTATGAAGTTAGATGTAGAACGTGATGTCTATATCTGTAATATAGTAAAATGTAGCCCATTATCTAATCATAATCCAAAAATTAATGAAATAGCGATGTGTAAAAATTATTTACTTAGTCAAATAGAGCTAGTTAAACCCAAAATTATTATTGCTCTAGGGCGTTTTGCTATTCAGACATTACTTGATTCGCCTGTTGCAATAGAAAAGCTACGTGGTAAAGTTCATAAATATAATGATATACCGCTTATTGCAACTTATGACCCTACTTATCTCTTAAGAAACCCCGATGCCAAAAAAGATGCTTGGGACGATTTGCAATTAGCAATGAAAACAAAAGGTTAGATTATGAATGCTGATATAGCTAATATAAATATTAATGGTATAGAGACTAAAGCTATAATAGGCTGCTATGACTACGAGCGTGGTAAGCCTCAGGATCTATTAATTGATGTTATAGCAGAACTATATACTCATAACTGGATGAAACAAGATAAACTTGATACTACAGTTGATTATGATGCGATATGTGATTATATTGTATCGCTAGTATCAAATACAGAGTTTTTACTTTTAGAAACTTTGACACAGTTTGTTGCAAATAGCGTTGTAGATAAATTTTCTCTAATAAAGAATGTAGAAATAAATGCTACAAAATTAGCAATTTGTGGGGTAAAAGCTCGTGAAATAAAAGTTGGATTTAAAAAATCGCGGCAATTTAAAGTAGCTCTTGCTCTAGGTTCTAATGCCGAATTTTTACCACAGCAGCAACTAATCACCACGATTGAGATATTGGGTGAATATGTTGATAATATTGAAATTGGTGGTTTTTATGAAACCAAACCTGTTGGATATTTGGAGCAAAAGAATTTTTATAATACAGCTATTACTGGCTATACTACTTTAAAACCAGAAGAGTTATTGGGCAAAATAAAATCAATCGAAAAACTAATGGGGAAGACCGAAATTGTAATAAATGGTCCAAGAATAATTGATATTGATTTAATTTTGGTTGATAATCTAATCTATCAACATAATTTTTTACATATCCCTCATAAAAATGCCCATGATCGTGATTTTGTTCTCTATCCATTGGCGGATATTGCTCCATCTTGGGTGCATCCGGTATTAAACAAAACGATTGCCCAATTAGCTACAGAAATTAAAGAGTCTTCAATTATTATACGTACGGAGTACTATAAATAATTATGCATCATCTTATTAAATTTATAAGTAAACAAAATCTTAGACGTATAATAAATGGTAGGCATTCATCCATTTATATCTTAAATGATTCCAAATATATTTTAATACAATCAAAATATATACCTAAGATATCAGGCTCCTCACTAGAAATCGTGAACTCATTTACAGCTGATGAATATGAACTATATCATTGGGCTTATAGTGAAATAAATAATACTCACAATTTTATACCGTTTGAAAGCTATGCCGAACTAACCGATAAGGGTTTATTATTAATAAGTGAGGAGGGTGAGAAAATATATCGCACTTTTGAACCTTTAACAGAAATTTTTGGAATTTTAAATTATACACCTGATTCTTTTTCTGATGGTGGGCGATACAATACACCAGATACAGCAATCGCCCAAGTTAATTGTCTACTTGATCAAGGTGTTGAAACTATCGATATTGGAGTAGAGTCAACTAGACCAGGAGCTAGTATAGTTCTACCTGAGGATGAAATTAAAGCGTTACAAAAAATATTGCCACACGTATGTGAAATTAAACGAGAATTTAAAATAAGCATTGATACCTATCATAAAGAAACGGTTAAGTGGTTGTTAAACCAAGATATAGACTATATAAATGATGTATCTGGGAATTTACCCCTTGATTTGGTAAAGGAGGCTACAAATACTGGTAAGAGATATATAGCTATGCATAGCCTGAGTATTCCATCTTCTAAGGACTTAATTTTGCCGGTTAGGAAAAATCCATTTAATGATTTAAGCCAATGGATCGGTGATAAGATAAGAGTTTTTAATACCAATAAGATTGATATTGATAAAGTAATACTAGATCCAGGAATTGGTTTTGGAAAGAATGGTCCTCAGAGTTGGTATATTTTAAAGAATATTCATTGCTTAAAACGTGAGGGAGTGGAATTGCTTGTTGGGCACTCTCGTAAGTCATTTATAAATCATGTTAGTAATAAGGTATCTGCAAATATGGATATGGAGAGTGCTTTAGTAGCAACACATCTCTTAAATCAAGTTGACTATGTTCGCATTCATGATGTGAGTTATCTCAAAGCCATGCATCCTATTAATTCACTCATGGTACAATATCGTTAATATTCAAAATTTAGAGGAAAAATCCTATGGCTCTTGACGATTTAAGTCTGATTAGAAATTCAATCCGTGTAATTGAAAACTGGCCTGAACAAGGGGTACAATTTAGAGATATTACTACCTTGCTTCAAGATCATATTGCATTTCATAAAGTAATTGATATCCTAGTAAATCGTTATAAAGAAAAAAAGGTTGATGTTATAGCTGGACTTGACGCCCGTGGATTTATTTTTGGGCCTATTGTTGCATACGAACTATCCGTCGGTTTTGTACCAATTCGTAAAAAAGGTAAATTACCTTTTGATACATTTGCAGAGAGCTATACCTTGGAGTATGGAGATGTAACTACTGTTGAGATTCATTCTGATGCTATTAAAGCAAATGATAATGTAGTTATTATTGATGATCTTATTGCTACAGGTGGCACAATGATTGCAGCATGCAAATTAGTAGAACGTTTGGGTGGCAATGTAGTTGAATGTGCAGTTATTAATGATTTACTTTATCTAAATGGAAGTAAGCATATTAAGGATGCAGGATTCCCAGTATATTCTGTTTTGGAGTATAAATAGTGGCATCTTTCCCATTATCCCGACTTCGTCGTAATAGACGACATGATTTTATTCGTAGAATAGTATCAGAAAATCATGTACACGTTGAAGACTTAGTATATCCAGTATTTGTAGTTGAAGGTGAAAATCGTGAGCTTGAGATTACTAGTTTGCCAGGGCAAAAACGCTTAAGTATTGATAGGTTGTTAGTTGTTGCCAAAAAATGTTTGGAACTAGGTATCCCAGCAATTGCTCTTTTTCCAATGATAGAGTCTCCAAAAACTGATAAAATGGTGGCTGAAGCATATAACCCT
>CANMQR010000111.1 GCA_947499925.1 Neisseriaceae bacterium | reverse complement strand
GATATCACGTGGGGCAAGTTCCAGACGTTCGTCATGATTTTGCATAAAACGATATCCAGTAGGAAGTTTCAAAACCCCACCTTCACCACGTACAGCCTCTGATATCAAGAAAGATTTAGCATGCGGATGGTATAAACAAGTCGGATGAAATTGAATAAACTCCATATTAGCAACTCTACATCCAGCGCGATAAGCCATTGCAATTCCGTCCCCCGTAGCAACATCTGGATTAGTTGTATACAAGTACACCTTTCCTGATCCACCACTTGCTAAGACTGTACTTTTACCACCAAAACTATATATTTGGTTACTATTACGATTTAGAGCATAAACACCATAACAATTTTTATTATTTTGTCCAATTTTATTACCCAAAATAAGATCAACAGCCACAAAACCTTCGTATACAGTGATATATGGGTGTGATTTAACTTTTCTTACTAGAGTATCTATAATAGCAGCTCCAGTACTATCTGCTACATGAAGTATTCTTCTAAAGCTATGCCCGCCCTCTTGAGTTAGATGAAATCCAGTTTGGTTATCCGTATCAGGCGTAAATTGAACCCCTTGACTAACAAGCCATTTTATGGCTTCAGGGGAATGCTGTACAATATATTGTACCGCTTCTTCATTGCATAACCCAGCACCAGCAATAAGCGTATCGTCAATATGACTTTGGGTCGAGTCATTACTATCTATCACTGCAGCAATCCCACCTTGAGCGTAATACGAATTACATTCATTAAGTTTCTGCTTGGTTAATAGTGCAACTTTTTGTTTATTATTAGCTAGTCTCAAAGCTGTAGATAAACCAGCTAAACCGCTACCAATAATAACTGAATCATAGTTTAGTATCATATATCAAGAACATCAAACATATTATATAAGCTAGGCTTCTTATCACTAATAAAAGTAGCAGCAATAAGCGCACCATTAGCAAAACTACCACGGTTATTAATCTCGCTAGTTAGTGTCAAAATTTCACCATTATCAATAAACATTACATCATGTTTACCAACTATATCCCCACCTCTAACGACAGAAAAACCAATATCTTTTGGATCTCTTTGTTCATTAATTCCATAGCGCGTAAATTTGGCATGCTTCTTAAAATCAAGATTTCTGGAATTGGCTACGACCTCACCCAATTTAAGAGCAGTTCCCGATGGGGCGTCTTTTTTATAACGGTGATGAGCTTCAAAAATTTCTGTCTCAAAATTACTAAGTTTATGTGCAGCAATGGCGGTTAATTTAAACAATAAATTAACTGATAAACTCATATTTGCAGAAAACAAAATCGCAATATTTTTACTTGCTTCATTAATAAAATCTTTTTCTGAATCGCTAAAACCTGTAGCCCCAATTACTAATGGAATTTTATATTGCAAACACGCATTTATAGTCTTAATGGTTGAACTTGGTGTTGAAAAATCAATTACTACATCCGCATCCTTAATCTTGCTAATATCATCACCCTTAGCAACTTCTGCAAACAATTTATAATATTCAGGTTTAGTTGCAATAATCTTAGCAATCTCTAATCCCATTCTACCAGATGAACCAATTAATGCTATATTTATCATTATTCCTACTTACTAAAAAACTGTCCACTTTTTGTTATATTAATAACCTTACCATCTTTATCAAACAAGATAGTAATACAATAATTTGTTTCTAATTTATTACTCTTATAGTCTTGATAGAAAAAATCCCAACGATTTTGATCAAACAAAAACTGGGTAAGTGGGTGGCCAATGATGAAGGACACCTGCTCTTTGGTCATCCCTACATGCAGTTGATTAACTTGGTTATTAGTGATATAATTACCTTGCTGTACTTCCATCATATAAGGAAAACGCCATTCTGAAAACTTTACACCTGAACAGCCAAATAGAAAAATAGGTAAGACGAGCCACAATTTATGCTTTTTTATCATATATAACCAGAAAAACTTGCTAAAAACTATATTTTAACTCTAAAATGAGTACTTGAGTTACAATTTTAAGAAATAAAAGAAAAATGGATCTACAAAACCTAAAAAAATTTGGTATAAAAATAACCAAACATAAAATCGCTATTTTGCAATTATTTGATTTATATAAGCATTTAGATGCTAGTAAAATTTTATCATTGTTAACAAATCAAGGCACTGATATTAGTTTAGCAACTATCTATCGTATACTTGCGGTCTTTGAAGCTAATAATATTCTTGAAAAGCATAATTTTAATGATGATCAAGCTATTTATGAGCTAATAAAACCAAATGAGCATCACGATCACTTAATATGTGTAAAATGTAATACAGTAATTGAGTTTGTCGACTGTAAAATAGAACGATTACAAGAAAAAATCGCAAAAGAAAATAATTTCAAAATCGTAAATCACCACCTAAATCTTTATGGGATATGCGAAAATTGTGACAAAATTCAACATTGATTTAGTTAATTAAGCTATAATAATAGACTTAAACTTTTATTAAAAATATTTAACTATGCATACTAAAACACTGAATGTAATAATTTTTGCTGTAAGCCGGATAATAAATCTTTTGATTATATTATACTTTGCTGTACTTCTAGCAAAGCTTGTATGGTGGTTTATAAATCCAACTATAGGTAATGTATATATCGAAAAATCATCCGCTACTGAGTTTGAAAAAAGTGTTAAATATGTAAATAACCGTTACCCATTTGGTATTATAGCAAAAGTAGTCGAATCATCTCATCAAGAACCACCAATTGCAAGTCTAATCAAGCTTAATGGTATTTATTTTAATCCACCTAAAAGTCTAGCATTTATTACTTATAGCGATAAATCCTATGTTGTGAGTATTGGTGGCAAAATAATGGATGATGCAACACTTAAATCAATAAATACTGATTTAATTATAGTTAGCCAAAACGGTAATGATGCTACAATTAAAATGAATCCTAACAGTATCATTGATAATGATGACAAGTTTGCACCTGATATGCCTACAAATAGTAATTCTTATAGAAATAGAGCCTCAGACAGAAGAGATTCACCGCCAGTTAACCATGCCACTAATAATGAAAACTCTCACTCTAGTACAAACAGCTCCAGGAACGACATTAAAGAACGTCGCAAAAAACTAATAGAAGACTTTGCACAAAAAAACCACGATACTAATGATTCTGCTACTAACGATGTGGCTCCTCCTGATACATCCCCAAATAATAATCATGATATTAATGATAACTTAAATAATCAAAATAATAATAATCAAGACAATAATCGCGCATTAAATAACAATAGTACCGGCACCAATACCGTTCAAACTAACCCATAGGTTTTAAAAGTGAAGTAAATATGGTAAATATCAAAAAAACAATTTTAATTTTAACAATAATCTCGTTAGCAAATTACACATTTGCAGCTACCTCAAAAAGCAATGCTTCGGCACCAGGAGGTAATTTAAAAAATAATGTGCCATTAAACAAAAATAATTTGAATAAGCCTCGCCCTCCAATTCCAAACACCCGCCCAAGTGCAACTCCAAGCGTAATAAACACTCCAGCACCCTCACCATCAAGTGTGCCAACTCTAAGCCCTGATAAAGTAGTGCTTAATTTTGAAAATGCTGATATTCAAACTGTAATTAAAGCAATTAGTGAATTATCGGGGAAGAATTTCGTAATTGACCCTCGTGTAAAAGGGACTGTAAATATAGTATCTGATAAGCCAATATCTAAAGTAGATAGTTACAAAGTACTAGAAGCAGCACTAAGAATGCAGGGATTTGCAACTGTAGAAGCTGATGGTGTAATCAAGGTATTACCCGAAACTGATGCTAAAACTTATGGAATGCGAACAGATGATAATTCTAAAAACCAACAAGGTGATCAGGTAGTTACAAAAATATTTATTATTCAGCATGGGTCAGCTACACAATTAGCTAGTTCACTTAGACCATTAATTGCACCCAATAACTCAATTTCAGTTTACCCAAATAGCAATGCTTTAATTATCACTGACTATGCATCTAATATTCAAAGAATTAGTAAAATCATTAATAAACTAAGTCAAGTTAACGATGGTGGCGCTGTAAGTAAACCAGTTATTGTTACTTTACAAAATGCCGTAGCCTCAGATGTAGCACAGATT
>CANMQR010000110.1 GCA_947499925.1 Neisseriaceae bacterium | reverse complement strand
TGGTTCAAAGTTGATAGCGCTACCAAAGCTGGAATAAATAAAATAAATCAAGTTGTTTTGTCAATTGATGGGGTTAAAAAGCGTTTATTACTAGCAACTAAACTATGTAAGACATATATTCAAACCTGCATGTTTCAAACTAGTGGTACCGACCCTGATATTAATGAAATCGATGCATATATTAATTTTGTAAATTCAGTACATGAACATATTGCTGGAGTATTATTATATTCAACTGCCAGAAATCCAGCTCTTCCAGAAGGACATAATATATCCTCAGTTAGTGAAGGATTTCTGGCAAATATCGCAAATAAATTATCAACCAACGATATATCAGTCAAATACTATCAATAAAACTGTCAAAAAGTATAAATATGGAAATCTTTGAATATCGCGGGATGCAAGTTCAGCTTATTGCCAAAACAATAAAACATTGCTATTTACGAATAAAGCCTGATGGCTTGATTATGCTAACTCACAACAAATGGGTAAGAAAATCTGCTGCTTTAGAGCTGATTGACAAAAATTGGAGCTTAATCGAATCAAAATTAGCTAAGCTATCAAAACCAAATGATTTATCTCTTGGGAATGAAATTTATTTCTTGGGAGAATGTTATAAGCTAAATATTATCTTGGATAAGAAGATAAAGATTGAGGTAATTGATAATTATATTCATCTTTTTACTCCAAAAGATGAGTTTGAAATCAAAATTAAAATCCTCAATGCTTGGTATTTACAACAATCAAAGCCAATTCTTACTAAGCAATATGAAAAATATCTAGATAATATCAGTCACTGGAACATCAAAATCCCACTCTTACGCTTTCGCACTATGAAAAGACGTTGGGGTAGCTATAATAAAACCACTAATACTGTGACTTTAAATACCAATTTAATAAAAGTAAGCACTGACATAATAGATTATATTATTGCCCATGAGCTTTGTCATATACGACACTTTAACCATAGCTCAGCATTTTATGATGAATTAACTAGATTGCACCCAACATGGAAAGCTCAAAAACTCGAGCTAGATTTTCTAAGCTCCAAGATATAATACCCAAACCATAGGTACAATAAAAAAGCCGCATATATGAATGTTAATGATAGTAAAATAACGTTATACATAATTCAAAGGATTCATTTATGTTTAAGACTAAAAGCCTACCACCTGAAATACGTCATATTGTAGTTACTAAAGGCACTGAATATCCAGGAAGTGGTGAATATGAAGAAAATGAAAATCCCGGAACTTATCTATGTCGTCAATGTGGGTTAGCTTTGTTCCTGGCTGAACATAAATTCCCATCAGGATGTGGGTGGCCTAGTTTTGACCTTGAAATTGAGGGAGCTGTTAAACGTATTGCTGACAAAGATGGAAGACGTACTGAGATATTGTGTAGTCGCTGTGATGCACATTTGGGTCATGTATTTAAGGGTGAAATGATGACCTATCTAAATACGCGCCACTGTGTTAACTCCCTAAGCATTGATTGGGTATCTGATACTAAAGTACTTGATAGCGAAGAAATTATCCTAGCAGCTGGATGTTTTTGGGGTGTTGAATATTATATGCAAAAATTCCTAGGGGTTCTAAAAACTGAAGTTGGCTATATTGGTGGGACTAAAGATAACCCCACTTATAAGGAAGTGTGTGGTAAGACAACTGGGCACCTAGAGGCGATAAGGGTAGTATTTGACCCTAAGATTGTTAGTACTGAGCAAATACTAAAACATTTCTTTGAAATCCATGACCAATCCCAAACCAACGGGCAAGGCCCAGACTTGGGGCCACAATATTTAAGTGCAATATTCTACCATACTAACGAACAACAAAATACCGCAAGAAATGTAATTGAGCTTTTAAAATCAAATGGCTATCAGGTAGCAACATCAATTCGTGAAATGTCTACATTCTGGAAGGCAGAAAATTATCATCAGGATTATTATACACAGAATGATAATTCACCTTACTGCCACAGCTGGACTAAGAAGTTTTAGCACTTGAAATCACAATTTGTGACTTCAAGTAGCAAAAGTAGTATATTTACTTAGCGGTGATGATTCTTTCAATTCTCTTGTTCGAAACAAAATGCCCGATACAAAATACTATACATAGCCCAATAACCCATTCAAACATTAGAAATGGATTAATACTTTGGGTTAGCGCACCAAATTCACCACCTAGATAAGCACCAATCGCCCATGATATTGCCATATTAAGCGATACCAGTGTTGCAGACCAACCAGGGGCAGCAAAAGTTGTTGCGGCAGATAACAACACTGGTACAGTGATTAATTCACTAATAGCAAAGAAAACATAGAACATAACAAGCCAAGCACTACTACCAATATAGCTTGGATTAATGCCGATTTGTTTAACAAATGGCAAAATAAATAAACAAGCAATTGCAAGGATAATATACCCAATACCAAGTTTATAACTAAGAGTCAAATTAAACTTAGTCTTTTGATCAAGCACTTGATATACAATAGCAACTATTGGTGCTAGAAGTACTATAAACATACCATACATACCAAAATACCAAGTTGATGGAATTTGTAAACCAAAAATATGTCTATCAATATTTTTATCAGCATATAGTGTAAGTAAACCATAAGGTAGAGCGTAAATAACATTCCAAAATATATTGGTTATACAAAGAGCTATATATGTCCAAAACCGAGTGCGTTCAGCTTTTGTCCATGAAGTTTTGTTTCTAGTTTGTTTAGTTTTTCTAAGTCCATAGTTTTTAAGACTTTTATTACGACATAATAAAAAATTAGCTATAGCAATTAATAATCCAAATGCAGCCATACCAAAAGCCGCACTATAACTATAGCTCTCAGCAACCACACCTGCTACCAATGGCCCAAACAAGCCTCCGATATTAATAGACATATAGAATATCGCAAATCCAGCTTCTTTATTAGCTTCATCATGACGTCCATAAAACTCACCAACCATAGCGCTAATAGATGGTTTCATTAATCCACAACCAATTACTAGTAGTAGAAGACCAATATATAATGCCGTAATTCCATGAAAAGCAAGGCTTGCATGCCCAAACATCATAATTACCGAACCAAGTAATATCGCTAATTTGCGCCCAAATACTCTATCAGCAAGCCATCCACCAAATAAAGGAGACACATATACCAATGCACCGTAGATGCCGGTTAGGCGAAGAGAGTCTGCTTCAGAGAAGCCAAGCCCACCATGAGCCAGAGTTGCAGCAGCATATAGCACCAAAATTGATTGCATGGTATAAAAGCTATAGCGTTCCCACATCTCTATACTAGATAGTGCCAAAACTCCACGTGGATATGTTTTTAAAAAATTCATTGTTCTACCTCAAATAATATGATTAGCGTATTAATAACATTATTTATAAAGATAATATTGTACCACTTGTATGTGAACTAGTTCTATAAAAAACAATAAAATTTCACTTATATGAATATGTTATAATAATCACTAGTTACATCAATATTCATTAACTTTTGAATTCATTAAGAGAATAAATATGAAAACTCAAATTAACCGGATCACTATGATTTTCATCGTTATTGCTCTAATAGCAATTAACTATACCAATTTCAAATATAAAGCCTACGTTCCAGGCATTGCTCTTATTTTAGGCATACTATTAACTAGTATCCATAAGGATAGCTCAATTAGCCATCATACCAAAGTCTGGTCAAGTAAGACCTTAAGCTATGCTATTATCCTACTGGGCTTTGGGTTTAACTTAAATAATATCCTAAAAGCTGGACTTGCTGGGCTTGGCTATACTATTATTAGTATCGGCGGTACGCTTATTCTTGGTTTATTAATTGGTAAACTTCTAAAAAATGATGGTAAAATTTCAACACTAATTAGCTCAGGAACGGCAATTTGTGGCGGGAGTGCTATTGCTGCAATTAGTCCGATCATTAGAAGTAGCCATGAAGAAACAGCTGTTGCTATGGGAGCTGTTTTTTTACTAAACGCTGTTGGTCTTCTTCTATTTCCAATAATTGGGCATCAGCTTAATCTCACCCAGCATCAATTTGGCCTACTTGCAGCTCTTGCTATTCACGATACCTCCTCAGTAGTAGGAAGCTGTATGTCTTATGGTCAGGAATCATTAGTAGT
>CANMQR010000109.1 GCA_947499925.1 Neisseriaceae bacterium | reverse complement strand
GAGGTGTTACAAATTTGTCCTAAGTGTATCGATAATAATAAAGATAATACATCCAAGATGATTGTTACTACATCTCTTGAAACTATAAAATATATGGTTGCAAGGGGGCTTGGTATTAGTATTATGCCAAGTACTGCACTAAAAAATGATGATAATAAATTATATATTACTAAAAAATTTGCTAATCTTACCCCAACGCGTAAAGTATTAATTGCATATAGAAGTAGCTATTTTAGAACTTCTATCATTCAAAAGCTTATAAACACTATCCAAAACCTCTCTAATAGCTAATAACTATCAAATACATAATTTTAATCAATTGGATTCATTAAGCTGATTGATTTAAAATATCTCCTAGAAGTAAAAGATACTTCATTTAAACAATATTTTTAGGAGTTAATAATCATGTTAAAAGTAGGTAATAAATTTCCAGAGTTCAATCTAACTGCTGTAGTTGGTGCAAATTATGAATCTGACTTCAGGGAGGTGTCTCTTGATACTTATGCTAAACAATGGAAAATTATTTTCTTTTGGCCAAAAGATTTTACTTTTGTATGCCCAACTGAAATTAGTGGTTTTGGTAAATTAGAGCAAGATTTTAAAGATCGTGATGCAGTTTTAATTGGTGCTTCAACTGATAGTGATTTTGTGCATTCTGCTTGGAGGCGTGACCATAATGATCTTCGTCCTCTTACATTTCCATGGCTTTCCGATATCAAAAAAGAACTAACAATAGCGCTTGGTATCTTAAATGAAGAAGCTGGGGTTGCTAATAGAGCTACATTTATAGTGGATCCAGATAATATAATTCGTTATGTTGAAATGACTGATATGAGTGTTGGGCGTAACCCACAAGAGACGCTACGTATTTTAGATGCTCTACAAACTGATGAACTTTGTCCATGTAACTGGCACAAAGGTGAAGAAACATTATAAAACAATTTAAAAGGATATAATCATGTTAAACAATATATTAGAAAAATTACCAGAATATGCTAAGGATGTTAAACTTAATTATTCAAGTATTGTTAATAACCATAGTGGCTTAAGTGATGAGCAGTTTTATGGGGTTATTCTTAGCTCTGCAATAGCAAGTCGCAACAACAATTTGGTAAGTAGTATAAAATCTCAGTATTCTGAGTTTTTTAAAGAAAGTACGCTAAATGGTATTAATGCCGCAGTAGCTATGATGTCGATGACAAATATTTACTATCGTTTTGCTCATATAGTCGAAAATGAGAGTTATATCAAGATGAATTCAGGGCTTCGTATGAATATTATGCGAGATCCAGGAGTTGATAAAGTTGATTTTGAGATATATAGTCTAGCGGTATCTATTGTGAATGGTTGTGGTATGTGTATTACAGCTCATGAAAAACAACTAGTTAGTCATCATGGTGTAAGCCCTGAAACTATACAGCTAGTTGCAAAAATAGCTGCAATTGTTCATAGTTTAGCTGTAATAACAGAAACACGGTAGGGTTATAGAAACGTTTATCGGGCTAGTGTGTTTGGTTGTTGCACACACAATATCCCCATTGGCGCGCTAGCGTAATTGTCTACAACTATCCCTATGCGGCAATCCATATTTTGGGGAACCCCATCTTGGGATAGATACGATCTGATACGAATATTCAACGCATTATCTAGAGTTGTCGCAGTATGCAGATCTTCAATGCCTCCAAAATTGCCAACAGTGTTGCCACCACCACTCCATTGATTACAATTAAGATCTGATGAAGTATAATTATATTGCAGCCCTGTCCACCAATCTAATATAAAAGCTGCACGTAATTTTATTTGGGCTCCATTTGTGAATTGAATTCCTGGGGATTTCAAACTGAATAGACTATTTATTCCAGTTATGGCTAAAATTTGTTGGTTTTCGTTTAGGTAAACACTTAATAGTTGCAACACCCAATCATTAGTTTGATTAAGTACTCCTCCACAAAAAGGCGTGCTACATGCAGTTCTATTGTTATTATCTACTAGAAACCCTTTATAAGTTACACCAAGCCCTACGGGTATATTGGGGTGTAACGCTGTATCCGCTGCTTCATCCATACAGATTTCATCTGCAGCTTGTATGCCATTTGGAGTAATTATGCCTGTTTTTCTATAATACTCGTTAACTAAGTTGCCACTATAACCATCCCCATCATCTGATGCATAAAAAATTGTAAGTGGTTCTTTTTTTAACTCTTCTTCGGATTCTTCTTGAATCGTAGCCATTATGTATCGATTTACCTGTATTGATTGCATCTCGTAATTTTCAGGGCGTATCTGAAAAGATTTTACGGCTTTCGTTACTATAAAATTATTAATTGCAAATACGATTCTAAAATCTGCAATTTCTTGTTTATTTCCATTTTTGGCCATTAAAATATACATATCGACATCTCCAGTTTCGGTTTTTGCCATTGATATAGAAATTGGGGCGTCCGTCATTGATATTTCTGAGCTGTATGTGAGAGTATCTGTTGATGCATCTCTGGTATATAACCGAACTTTCTTAACATTTGGGTAGGCTACCGCTACAATAGCACCTGATGGATCAGTTGCTATTGCTTTTGGTATTGAATAACTTGGGTCAACATAAGTTGTAGTTAATGAAGTGAGTCCTCCATTAGCATCTACTTCACAAGAAAATATATTACTATTAACCCCGCCTATGCGATAAGAAAATAAGCCATCTGGAGAAAATACGGATTGAGTAATCAAATCTGTATTGCTATTGCACTGGTCAGCAGCCGTTGATATGAGGTATTTATTATTTTGAGAATCTAGATTAAATATTGCTGTAGTATTTTCTTTTGGATTTAGAGTTGATGATAGCTCTTCGTACATCCTGCCATTTGGCGCAAATGTTACACTTAATGGTTTATAGTCTGGTTGATTAAAATAAGTAGAATAACCAACTTCTGGAATGCCTGACACGGCTGTCATAATATATTCAAAACCACTTAGGTGCGTTGTAGCATCATATATTGTTGCAATAAAATTACCTGCATGATCTCCAGATAATCCTCCAGGAGCTTCAAAATCTTTACTTTCAAAAGGATGTGAGGATTTTGGTAGTTGATATTCTTCTATAATGGTTGACTCATATTCTAGTGGTTGATGTGGATATCCTGCAAGAGCTGACTCACTGATATCATATGTATCAATTTTGCTCTCGTAATATATCTCAAGCTCGTCAGTGTAAGTTTTAATTATGGTTGGTATTCCTGAGGATTCAGAAAACTCTAATCCTAGCGGAGTATAGTCAACTGGAATTACTGATTCTGTTTTAAGGAGTCCTTGTGTAGTTTCACGGTCAAATAGAATAATACTATTTTCTTTGGTACCTACAAGTACCTTTGTCCCGCTTTTATCTGTGGTTATTGATATAGGGTGTTGTCCATTTGTACCTATGCCACCTTTTAATGTGAGATTACTGAAAGTGTTATTTTCTTCATAGATATTAACTATTGCCACGTTACTTTCTGCAACATAAATATTTTTATTATCAGTGCTAATAATAGCTGCAGCTGGGGATGACTCTTTGGAATTATAAAATGTATTAATTAAGGTAAGTGTTCCATTAGAATTATCATACCTTAAAGTTGAGATAGAATTAGTCATTGCGTTTGTAATAACAGCAGCGCTATTGTCTGCACTTAACGCTATACTATTAGAACCAATAGCTACGGCGCTTGATTTTATTTGGCTAGATTCTAAACTTCCGCTTGAATCTATGGGAAAAGCAAAAACAGTACTAGATGTAGCATTCCCAGCAAGTGCAAGTAGATATTTAGAATTAGAAGACAAAGCCATGCTCTGTACTGGCAAATTTGATGGAACAGTAGTATGGGTATAAATATTATTTTTAGTAATTGTGACAATGTAGCCATCAGCAGTTCCCACGTATCTAGTGGAGTATTTAGCATTAAAGATAGAGCCAGTTGATGGTGTGGATTGAGTGGCAACTTCCCAGCGTGGGGTATAGGTGTTGCCATTTATATCTGTTACAACTACTGCTAGGTTATTATTAGTCACATTCAAATATTGAGAAGAGATACTGCCTGAAGACGATGAACTTGAAGCAGTTGATTTACTAACATTTGTATGAGCTAGAGAGGTATTGCTAGTAGTGGCATTATTGCCACCACCATTATTACAAGCGCTAATTAT
>CANMQR010000108.1 GCA_947499925.1 Neisseriaceae bacterium | reverse complement strand
CTTATTTACAAGGTATTCCACTAAACCGTTTTGGACATGTAGATGATATAGCAAATAGTGTTAAATTCTTGGTTGAAGATACTGGTGGCTATATCACAGGTTCGACTATACACGTTAACGGCGGACTCTATATGTAATAATGCTTATCATACGTTTAGTGTTTGATTTTTAGGAAGTTTAATGAATACAATACATCCGGTTTTACAACAAATAACCGATAGAATTATTAAAAAAAGTGCAAAAACTCGTAAAGAGTATCTAGCACGAATGGAAGCAATGTATGGTAAACGAGTAAAACGTGAACAACTAGGTTGTACCAATTTGGCTCACGCAATAGCTGCAGAAGATGAGAAAGTTAAATTTCGTCTAAAACAAGTTGATACACCAAATATTGCTATAGTAACAGCGTATAACGACATGTTATCAGCTCATCAGCCATACTATCGTTATCCAGAAAAGCTTAAAGAGTCAATATTAAATGTGGGAGCAACTGCTCAAGTAGCAGGTGGAGTCCCAGCTATGTGCGATGGTGTTACTCAAGGTCAGCCGGGGATGGAGTTATCACTGTTTTCTCGTGATATAATAGCAATGTCAACTGCAGTTAGTCTATCACATAACGTATTTGATGGCGTATTATGTATGGGGATTTGTGATAAGATTGTTCCGGGTTTATTAATTGGAGCATTATCCTTTGGTTATCTACCCACCATATTTGTACCATCAGGACCTATGTCAAGTGGGATATCCAATAAAACCAAAGCCGAAACTCGTAAACTATATGCCGAGGGTAAGGTAGGGGAGTCTGAGCTATTAGAGTCTGAAATTAAATCCTATCATTCAGCTGGTACGTGTACGTTTTATGGAACAGCAAATAGTAATCAAATGCTGATGGAAATAATGGGGCTTCATGTGGCTGGAAGTGCTTTTGTTCCCCCAAATACACCATTACGTGAGAAACTAACTGATTTTGCTGCAAAAAGAGTTGTAGAAAATACTATGCAAAGAAATGGGTTTATTCCATTATGCGAGGTTATTAGTGAAAAAACGATTATCAATGCGGTAATTGGATTGATTGCTACGGGTGGCTCGACTAATCATACATTACATTTGCCTGCTATTGCAAGAGCTGCTGGAATTATAATTGATTGGGATGATTTCGCAGAGTTATCAGAAATCATTCCGCTACTTGCAAAAGTATATCCTAATGGCGAAGCTGATGTAAATCAGTTTCATCAAGCAGGAGGTGTTGCTTATATCATTAGTCAATTACTAAAAGCAGGATTACTTCATGAAGATGTAATGACAGTAATGGGTAAAGGTTTATCTCATTATACTCAAAACCCGGTATTGCTTGATGATAAACTGGTATGGCAAGAAGCTGTCAATCTGGATCAAAATATTGTACGCCCAATTGAAAATCCATTTTCGAATGAAGGTGGGTTACGCCTTCTAACTGGTAATCTAGGACGTTCTGTTACTAAAATTTCAGCAATTGCCAAAGAATACCGCTATGTAAAAGCAGAGGCTAGGGTGTTTGTATCTCAAGAAGATGCGATTGCAGCATATAAAGCTGGAAAACTAAACCAAGATTGTATAGTAGTTCTCGCTTATCAAGGGCCTAAAGCTAATGGAATGCCAGAACTTCATGGGCTAACACCATCGTTAGCATCACTACAAGATAAAGGCTATAAGGTTGCACTTGTAACTGACGGGAGAATGTCTGGAGCTTCAGGTAAGGTACCTAATGCTATTCACCTAACTCCTGAAGCATTAAGTGGTGGTAATATTGCTAAGATACGTGATGGTGATATTGTAGAACTTGATTTGGATAATGGAATACTTCAGGTTCATGTTGATGAAGCAGTATTTGAAGCACGTGAGATTAGTAGTCCTGATTTAAGTAATAATGAGTTTGGGCTTGGGCGCGAGCTATTTTCTGGATTTCGGAAGATGGTCAGTAGTTCAGAAGAAGGTGCTAGTAGTATTTAATCGCCATTATAAGTTTATGGTAGGGGTTTAGGTTCATACATAAAATTAGCTGAATGTTTGTGTCTATGATACGCTATTTTTGGTGAGCGTCAATAATATTCTGGCAATTTCTTTATGATACTGCTTATCAAACAATGTTTCGTGTGTAGCATTAATGTGTGACACTGTTATATTTTGAAAATATTTTTCCCAACTATAAAAATATTCCTGTTCTAAAATTTTATTGGCATGTTTATTATGAAAACCATCATCTAATAAAGTGGCTTTAATTAAATGGCAATGAAGATTTGATAATCTAGGTTGATAAGATTCGTTCATTTTACTATGAATTTCTCCAACTTCAATTTGGGGCTCAGAGCTATAGCGCTCTTTCATTTTTGCTGAAATATTAATTCCTGAAGATATTTGTTTAATTACTTTTGGGGTTAATGTATCAAACATTATAACCGAGCAATCTATACCACGTTTTTTTATTTTATTAGCAGTTTCAATTGCAATTATTCCACCAAATGACCATCCAGATAAAATAATCTTTTTATATTTAGAAAATAAGGGGTTTAAATATTTCATGTATTGTAAAGTTAATATCTCTAAATCTTCAATATAATTTTTTGAGTTAAATTGTGCTAAATTATATGAATTAACTAAGTAAATATCATAATATTCAGTAAGTAACTCGGCAAATTCCATATATACCTCGGAACTGCCTCTTGCAGTGTGGAAAATGATTAGTATTGGTTTATTTGAATCTGGTTTTCGATTCACCAAGCTTACAAATTCATGATCAAAAGAATAACTTATATATTTTGCTAATGCGGATATTTTTCGGTATTTGTAGATAACATAAAAATCTAAATATTTTTTAAATGTATGATTGATTCTAGCAATTAACTTAATTACCAAAATACTATTTCCACCTAACTTAAAAAAATCATCGGTTACACTGATTGAATTTTCTTCAACTCCAAATATATCCGCCCATATTAAACATAGCCGAGCTTCTATCTCATTTCTTGGAGCAGTATAAATATCGGTATTGCTAAATTCAGGATTAGGTAGTGACATCCTATCTAGTTTTCCATTTATAGTAAGAGGCAAACTCTCTAAATGTACTAATATACTAGGTAACATATAATCAGGTAAGTGATTTTGTAATTCTGATAATATTGACGTTTCGTCTAGCTTTGTATGTGATACATAATATCCAACTAGGTATTTATTACCTGTTGCATTACCTGAACCATCTTTATGTTCCAAAGCTAGAACTACAGCTTGTTGAACTCCAGGGTGGGCAGCTAACTTACTCTCTATTTCACCAAGCTCTATCCTAAAGCCTCGTATCTTAACCTGAAAGTCGTTTCGTCCTATATACTCAATATTACCATCAGGTAAATAGCGGACTAAGTCACCGGTCTTATATAATTTTGAGTTTTTATTCAATTTCTTATCTGATTCATTTTGGAATGGATTGGCTATGAATCTCTCATTTGTTAGTTTAGGTAAATTGAGATATCCTCGTGCAAGACCAGCACCACCAATATATAATTCTCCAATAGCCCCGATTGGTAGTGGAATACCACTAGAACTTAGTATGTATAATTGTTTACTTTCAAGACCAATTCCGATTGAATCTATCAACTTTTCTGTGTTAAAATTGTAATAAGTTGAAAATGTAATATTTTCTGTTGGCCCATAAACATGAATTAATTTTGTTTCACTATTGACTGAAAAAAACTGCTCGATGTCCAAGAAATTTACTTTCTCCCCACCAAATAACAGATAACTCAAATTATTAAGTGGATTCTCATTACCAAATTTGGAATAATAAGAGAATAACGCGGTTGTAATAAACATACAATCAACAGAATTATAATTAATTATACTAGCTAGTTTATCTTTATTAAGTATATCCTCCTTATCAATGAGTACTAATTTTGCTCCATTAACTAATGTAGAAAAGAGATCAAAAACACTTCCATCAAAAATATAGTTTGAATATCCTAATATTGTAGTTTTATCAGTTAATTGTACATAGCTACTATCTATACAAAAAACACTTAGAGCAGAATGCTCAACCATAACCCCTTTAGGCGTACCTGTAGTTCCACTTGTATAGATTACATAAGCTAAGTTTGTACTTTTGATATTATTTTCAGGGTTTGCTGATGATTGATTTGATAATATACCGT
>CANMQR010000107.1 GCA_947499925.1 Neisseriaceae bacterium | reverse complement strand
TATTAAAGATATGGTGTATTCAAATAATATAGTGGTTACTAATGATAAAGTTACGCAATTTACACCTAATGATATAAAGACTATCACTATAGATGATTTGGTAGATGTTTTAGCTACTAACCCAGATCTGATCATTTTTGGTTCTGGAAATAAAATTACCCAGCCAGATTTAAAGCTTTTATATAGTTTAAATCAAAAAGGTATTGGTGTTGAAGTAATGCCAATAAAGGCCTTATGTCGGACATTTAATTTTTTGGTTGGTGAAAATCGTAAAGTAGCTGGAATTTTATTATTCTAAGTAAAATTAGATAATGGCATTATTAATTAATGCCATTACAAATGTTTTATTTATGATTGCGTAAGAAATCGATGATAAGACCAAATGGGCGACCAGTTGCACCTCCATTAGAAGTATTGCCGTCATAGCTGCCAGATTTCCATGCGGTACCTGCGATATCTAAATGAGCCCATTTATAGCTTACAAATTTAGACAGAAATTTAGCTGCAACAGGACTGCCAGCAACTCCATTCCAATTGTCGATATTTGCCATATCAGCTATGCTACTTTTTAGTCCATCTTCATACTCATCAAATAATGGCATATGCCAAACTTTATCATTGCTTCTGGCGCTTGAAACAATTAATTCTTCACATAAGGTGTCATCATTACTATATAAGCCACTTGCAACATGACCAATTGCTGTAATGCAAGCACCAGTTAGGGTTGCCATGTCAATTACTAGCTCGGGGTTGAATTTTTCTACATATGTTAGAGCATCGCATAAAATCAAACGACCTTCGGCATCAGTATTTAGAATCTCAATAGTCTGTCCTGACATGCTTTTTACTATATCACCAGGTTTAACGGCTGCGCCAGATATAAGATTTTCAGTGCATGGTGCTACCATAATTAGATTAATAGGTAGATTTAATTTTACGGCACTTAAAAAGACTCCAAGAACAGTTGCAGCGCCCATCATGTCGTATTTCATTTCATTCATACCAGCTTTTGGTTTAATTGAGATTCCACCACTGTCAAAAGTAACGCCTTTACCAACTAAAACAATTGGTTTATCTTTTGCTTTGCCACCGTTATAGCTAAGCGTAACTAATTTAGGTTCCTCATCACTACCTTTAGCAACCGCTAAGAAGCTATCCATGCCAAGCTCTTTTAGTTCTTTTTTATGTAGTATTTTTACGCTTGTTTTTTTGGAGATTGTCGCAATATATTCTGCTATTTTAGCAAGGTATGATGGAGTTGCTATATTTGCTGGATTATTTCCTAGGTCTTTTACCAAGAATACGCCGTCTAATAATGCTATTGCGTTTTCTAAACTTGTATTTGTATTTCCTACAAAATTGATTTTTCTAAGAGATAAAGTTTTACGTTTACTTTTTAATTCATCAAAATAATACATGCTATTTATAAGGTGAAATATTGTTTGTTCAGCATAACTCTCTTCATCAGCATATATCAAACTAGCTACTTGTTCTTCAAGAATAACATCAATACTTTCAACCTTAGTGTTTTTATTAAGCCATAGCCCTAAACTATTAAGGCTTTTTTGGTATTTTGTTAGGTTAAATTTTTCTTTAGCTCCCAAACTTAGAACCAAATTATTTTTACCGGTAGTAACAATGGTCAAACTTCCTGCACCCTCAAGATCAGATAATTCATTTATATTAGCATCTTTGACGTATTTTTTGGCATTGTTAAGTAATTTATTTTCAAAACTAAATAATACTCGTGTTTTACATAAGTCGCTGTTTTGCATGGTTAGTTCTAGTTTTGATTTTTGGATTTTGAATTTCATTATGGCAGTACCTTCTTAATGGTGGTAAAATATGGTTTTATTCTTATTACGTAATTTTAGCATTGTTGAGAAGTGTTAGTTAAAAAAATTTTTTATCGTGAGTTGGTAAGTCACGCCAGTAAAATATTTACTGTGCTGGTTTGTATATTGCCATTAACTGAGCTGTTTAGACTAATTGATCAAGCAGCATCTGGTAGTTTGCCTAAAATCACCTTATTAACCATGATGATTTATGGAACTATTGCTAGTTTTCCTATGGTTCTAACTATTGCAAGCTTTTTAACCATAGTTATAACTATTAATCGTTTCTGTAAAGACCATGAATTTTCAATTTGGTTATCTTCTGGCTTAGCCCCATTTTATTGGTTGAAACAAGTTGCGATATTTAGTTTTCCTCTAGCGCTAATTTGTGCAATAAGCTCTATGTATATTACGCCATGGGCAACTTCAAAATCGCAAGAATATGCTGATTTTTTATCCAAGCAACAGACAAACCTAATAATCTCTCCAGGGATTTTTAAAGAAGAAGATGATGGAAATCAGGTTTTTTATCTTGATCATTATTCTACTAATTTAGGTATTGCTAAAAAAATATTTATTGAGTATAAAGATTCTGCTGGAACTTACAATATAACTGCGGACTCTGGGCGGATAGATAATAATAATGGAATTTTTGGGATTACGCTTACTGACGGCAATCGTTATGACTTGGGTAATACTTCTGATGCAAACATTGTTTTTCATTTTGATGAATTTAGAGCTAGTGTAAAACAACAATATACCCCTAAAGATAAAGAAATGTTTGAAATTCCAACTTCTAGTGTTAGTAGGCTTATCTCAACAAATACTACACAGGCAAAATCTGAACTCTCTTGGCGGATATCTATAGCCATAATGATGTTTGTAATGTGTGTTATTGCTGTACCTATAAGTATTCAAACTGGAAGAGTGCAAAATAATCTGGTGTTTATCTTACCGCCTATAATATATGCTGTTTATGAAAATATTATCTTGGGTTTGAATGGCTACGTGAATGATGGTAAGCTACCTATGGTGATGGTGTTTATCGTTCATATAATGATGCTATTGGCCGCAGTTTTTTTAACCTATTTAAAAACCTTTCCAAAAGGTTATTTTTTCTCAAAAAATAAATAATGACAGCAATAACCAAATATATCTTTCAAAAATGCTTGTTCAATACATTTTTAATGTTATTAGCTTTTATAATGCTATTTTCAATTTTTAATATAATAGGTGAGGTTGGTAATATAGGCAAAGGGGATTTTAATACGCTATCCATGTTAATTTTTACTGCATTATCAATTCCGAATTACATGTATTTATTAATGCCGCTTGCAATTCTAATTGGTGTGATGTTAGCTATGCTAAGTTTGGTAAATTATTCAGAATACGCTATAATTCGTACTAGTGGGGTATCTCTTCGTAAAATAATGGTTATCTTATTAAGCTATGGTTTTATTTTTAGTTTGTTGACACTGACTCTTGGTGAGTTTGTTGCGCCAGTTGCTAATAATTATGCCCAAGTGTACAAAAGAACTAAATTGCAAGAAACAGTATCTACTCAATTACATACTGGTGTTTGGAGTAAAGATGGCGAAAGTGGTTTTGTAAATATTAAGCAAATAATGCCAGACTCAACAATTGAAGGAGTTAATATTTTTCATTATGATGATAAGCTTAAATTGCAGGAGTATTTAATTGCTGATAAAGGACATTATGATCTTAGTAAAAATAGCTGGATTTTGGACCATGTTACTAGATATGATTATACCAGTGTGAATGTCGAAAGTAGTTTGCTAAATAATTATGTTTGGAAGACAAGCGTTGAACCTAAGTATTTTAATGTGTTAGTTATTCAGCCAGAAGAAATGTCGGCTATGGGCTTGTCAAGATATATGCAGCATCTTGAAGTAAACAATCAGTCTACAAATCGCTATAATATTGCATTCTGGGGTAAGCTTGTGTATCCATTTGCATGTATTTCTATGACTTTAATTGCCTTAGCTTTTATTCCTAATAATCGTAGAAATATAAATTTAGGCTCCAAATTATTTGCGGGTATCATAATTGGAGTAGCATTTTTCTTCACTACCAAACTGTTTGGATTTCTAGCGTTGTTATTTCACTGGAATGCTATTTTATCTGCAATATTACCAACTTTGGGATTGTTTGGGGTTGGTGGTTATTTCGTGTTACGTAAAGACTGATAAATCTAAGTTAGAGCGATTACAATACTAAAATTATTCAACCTTTTAAAAAATAATAACATTTATTTTGTATAATGTTATATAATAACGCTCTCGTAAAGCATGTTTGCTAAAAATAGTTGAAGAGGTTAGGTAATATGGATAGAG
>CANMQR010000106.1 GCA_947499925.1 Neisseriaceae bacterium | reverse complement strand
TACTCCTTTGAGTTATTTATCACGTCAACATAAAGATAAAAAAGAGCAAGAGTTACGAAGCTTCCTTGGTGGCTATGGCTTTATGGGAGATAAGGTAAAAGAACAAGTAGCTACATTCTCAGGTGGCGAGAAAGCTCGTCTTACAATTGCAGGTATTATACTAGATCGCCCAAATATACTATTCCTAGATGAACCCACCAATCACTTGGATATGCAAATGCGTGAGGAATTAGCCAATAGTATTCAAGATTTTAACGGTGCGGTTATTATAGTATCGCATGATAAGTTCTTACTTCAAAGTATAGTCGATGAGTTTTATTTAATTAACAATCATGAATTAAAACCATTTAGTGGCGACTTAGATGATTATCATGAGTTTTTATTGGCTAAAGACACAACTGAATCTTCAATAAAATCTACAAAGGCTGCCCCAATTAAGGTGGTTAATGTTAATAAAAATCCACTAAAAATAAAAAGTGATATGGTAAAAACAGAAGAACATATTGCTAGAACTAATAAAAAAATTGCTGAATTTGAAGAGCAAATTAGCGCTTTGAGTAGTTCAAATAATATCCCAGAAAAGCTTGTTGCTGATTATGAAATGGCAAAAATCAAGTTGGCTGAATTTGAAACCAAATGGTTAGAATTACAATTACTTCTTGATAGCTAGTTATGAAAAACTCTTATCTTGATGGGCAAATCGCTGAAGATACAGCTCTTAATTACCTAAGAGAGCAGGGGCTAATTTTAATCCAAAAAAACTTCTACTCCCGCTTTGGCGAAATCGATTTGATTATGATGGATGGTATAACAACTGTATTTGTCGAAGTACGTAAACGTAGTTCAGGAATTAATAGTGCAATTGAGAGCGTTACTCCTTCAAAACAAAGAAAACTTATCAAAGCAGCAGAGTATTATATGCTCCAAAAAGGTTTTGATATAGCATGTCGCTTTGATCTAATTGCTATGGATAATAAGAACCAAATACAATGGCTTAAAAACATAATTAACTAAATTCTATTCAAAAGTATTAGGGCATGGGTCCCAAACTCGCTACGAACAGCAAAATAATATTAACCCACAATTCCCAACAAATATACTATAATAACGTGAAGGCAATTTTATAAGGGATACTGTATGAATATTAAAGAACTAATTAAACAAAACTTTGATGAAAGCATTGCTGCCAAACAAAAAGCTGCCGAATTTATTCAGCCAAGCGTGGAAAAAGCTATAAATATTTTGGCTACAGCATTTAAATCAGGTAATAAAATCCTAATTTGTGGCAATGGAGGTTCTGCAGCTGATAGCCAACATTTTGCAGCAGAGTTCACCGGTCGTTACGAGATGGAACGCACCCCATTACCCGCAATAGCTCTTACAACAGATACTTCAGCCCTAACTGCAATTGGCAATGATTACTCATTTGATGTGATATTTTCTAAGCAAGTAGAGGCTCTTGGTAGTAACGGGGATGTTCTTCTTGGTATATCTACTTCTGGTAATTCGGGAAATGTTATAAAAGCGATAGAGGTTGCACATGCTAAAGGCATGAAAATTATTACCCTAACTGGTAAAGATGGTGGTAAAATCGCTAAATTACTAAAAGATACTGATGTGAATATTTGTGTACCAGTTAATCGTACCGCTAGGATTCAAGAAGTTCATCTTTTAGTACTTCACACTATATGTGATGCAGTTGACAATATTTTATTTAAAGGAATGTAGAAAGTGCGTAAACAATTTTTAAACCATGCAGAAAAAGTATTTAATGTTTTAGTAGTAATAGCATTTATTGCCGGAGCTGCATCAGGAGTATTCTCAGGTATCGCAATTGGTGGTGGTATGGGTATAGTTGATGGTGCTATTCAAATTCTTTTATCTTGGAGTGGTACTTTAATTATTGCTCTAATAGTGTATTCATTACTAGATATACGTCATTCTCTAGAAAATAAATAATAATCTTCAGAAACTTTACTTTTTAGGAAAAATTATTTATGCGTAAATTACTTTTAGCTTTATTAAGCTTAGGCGTAGTAGCAACGGCTACTGCGAATGAAACTATAACAATAGGCGCTTCATCCGTACCTCATGCTGATATCCTTAAATTTATAACTCCAGCATTAAAAAAACAAGGTTATGATCTAAAAATCACCGAGTTTTCGGATTATATAACCCCCAATATTGCTGTATACCAAAAATCTTTGGATGCTAATTACTTCCAAACTAAGCCTTATTTAGTTCAATACAATAAGGATCATGGTAGCGATTTAGTTGATTTGATTGATGTACATTTAGAGCCTATGGGTGCTTATGCTGCTGCTAATGAAGCGAAATTCATTAAAAGCAAAAAAGGTTCTGACTTAATTAAGGGTACAAAAATTGCAGTACCAAATGACCCAACTAATGAAGGGCGCGCGCTAAATATCCTACAAGCTAACGGGATAATCAAAGTAAAAGCTGGAGTAGCCCTACCTACCAAAAAAGATATTATTGAAAACCCTTATAATGTAACAATAGTTGAACTAGATCCTGCTATGCTACCTAGAGCTCTTAAAGGTAAACAAGTAAATATTGCAATTATTAATTCTAATGTCGCAATGCAATCGGGATTAAACCCAGTTAAAGACTCAGTACTAATTGAAAGCACAAGTAGCCCATTTGCAAATCTGGTAGCTGTTAGACCTGAAGAAGTAAACGAACCCAAAATGAAAGCTTTGGTTAAAGCAATCACATCACCTGAAACTAAGAAATTTATCATTGATAAATATAAAGGCGCAGTTGTTCCGACTTTTTAATCATTTATTGAAAGAGATTATATGTTAGGTAATGTAAAAGATAAAGTGTCCCTTATTACTGGCGCAGCCTCAGGACTGGGAAAAGGAATTGCAACTAAATTTGCCGCAAATGGTAGCCATGTAGTAGTTGCTGATTTAGATTTGACTATCGCAAAAGCTACAGCTGATGAATTAAGCAAACAATATGGTATTTCAACACTAGCAGTTCAAATGGATGTATCTTCCGAAGAACAAGTACAAGCTGGTGTTGATGCAACAATTGCCAAATTTGGACGAGTTGATGTATTAGTTAGTAATGCAGGCATTCAAATTATTGCTCCAATTGTAGAATTTGAATTTGCCAAATGGAAAAAATTACTCGATATTCATCTAAATGGTACTTTTTTAACTACAAAAGCGTGTATGCAAAAAATGATTGAGAAAAAAACTGGCGGAAGAGTTATTGTAATGGGTTCTATCCATTCAATAGAAGCATCAGTTGATAAATCAGCATATGTAGCAGCAAAACATGCACTTCTAGGATTTGTACGTTCAATAGCTAAAGAAGGTGCCAAACATAATATCTCATCAAACCTAATTGCTCCTGGATTTGTTCGAACTCCATTAGTAGAAAAACAAATCCCAGAACAAGCTAAAAGTCTTGGGATTAGTGAAGATGAAGTCGTTAAGCGTATTATGCTTGGGGATACTGTTGATGGTGAGTTTACTACTGTTGATGATATTGCCAATGTTGCGTTATTCTTAGCAGGTTTTGAAACCAATGCTTTAACAGGACAAACTATGTTAGTGAGTCATGGTATTGGCATGTAATTTATAAAATACTAAATAAAGAAATGGGCATCTGCTAAATGCCCCTTGAATAACTCTGAAATTAGTACATTTAGCTTATTATTTCTTATAAAATCATAAACAGCAGCACGACACGACTCAAGATGCCAATCACCCAATATTACACACCCGCCCTTATTCATAAGTGGATAAATTTTAGTTAAAGCATGTGAATATGATTCATATGAACCAACATCAAGTCTGGCTAATGCAATTTTAGATACGCTATCTGGAAATTCAATTTCTGATATTTTACCATGGCAAAAAGAAATAAAATCATCTAATAACCCATATCGACGAAAATGTGTTTTGACCTCTTCTATCTCAGATACCAAATGGTTAGTCCATATAGCAAACTGCTCATTTGAAACACCACATGTTGATAATGATGCTCCTATAAATGGATCAATTAAAATTACTTGACGATTTTCACCATTGACCTTTAGAAAACCTCTCATAAAGATTGAGTTTCCTCCACGCCAAACACCGGCTTCAACAAAATCACCAACAACCTTATTTTCTATTAAATGAATCATCATCCGTTCCAAAAAATCAAGTTGCGAGCG
>CANMQR010000105.1 GCA_947499925.1 Neisseriaceae bacterium | reverse complement strand
TAATACTCCTAGTAACATTAGCACCTTTACTATCCCAAATATTATATGAATAAAGCCCAATCTCAGCAATATCACCATCTTCTAAATAAACGACTTTTTGAGTCACTGGCAACAATGCTGAGATGTCAGATGCAAAAAACATCTCATCAATACCAACCCCAAGCACTAAAGGCGAACCATTTCTTGCACAAACAAGTTGCTCAGGATTATCCTTAGACATAACCCCAATGGCATAAGCACCTTTTAGTTTTGCTATAGCTTCTTTAACCGCACTAATCAAATGTTTATTTTTATGGTAAAATGAGTGTACTAGATGAACAATAACCTCAGTGTCAGTTTCTGATTCAAAAAGATACCCAGCTTTAATTAGGTCATCTCTAATAGTTGCATAATTCTCAATAATTCCATTATGGACTAAGGCAATAGTATCTTTAGAAAAGTGGGGATGGGCATTATGGGTAGTTACACCACCATGAGTAGCCCAGCGGGTATGCCCGATTCCACTTTTACCTTTAAATTTATTAGCTAGACATAGCTCTTTAAGTGCAGCAACACGGCTAGTTACCCTCTCTCTCGCTAATTCATTTGCATCATTAATTATGGCAACACCAACAGAATCATAACCTCGATATTCTAGTCTTGATAACCCTTCCAAAATTATTGGAACTACATTTCGTTCGCTAACACCACCAACAATCCCACACATAAACACGCACCTTTCAATTTAAAGAACAACCAGCATTGTACCCCGTCATCCCAGCGCAGGCTGGGATCAATGCCCTTGCACTAATCACATAAACTACTTAATACTTTAATAAAATCATCGCTATCATTCAAACAAGGAATATAGTTATAACTAACTCCACCAGCAGTTAAAAATACTTTTTTATTAAGTATTGCTATTTCTTCCAAAGTCTCAAGACAATCACTAACAAATCCAGGGCATATTATGTCTACTGAAGTAACTCCATCACGAGCCATACTAGCTAAAGTAGTATTTGTTGCCGGTGATAACCATTTTTGAGCACCAAATCTCGATTGAAATACCATAATATATTCATTTTCAGTTAAGCCTAATTGTGTGATAACTAGTTTAGTAGTAAGCTCACAATGCTTAAAATAAGCATCACCACGCTTTATGATATCTAATGGTAACCCGTGGTAACTAAAAACAAGCTTTTGGCTCTTACCATTATTTTGCCATGATTCACGAATAGTATTACATAGCGCATCAATATATACAATATTAGTAGCAAAATCACTGACAAAATTAATCTCTGGAATATAATATTTATCTTTATAGAACTTATAAATACTATCAAATACTGGTAAAGTAGTAGTTGATGAAAACTGTGGGTACATTGGTATTATTGTTAGCTTGTCTGGCGCTATTGTAGTATGTATCTCAGATAATACATCATTAATTGATGGGTTAGCATAAGAAAATGCATACTTAACAATCTGCCCCTTAGATGCTAATTTACTAGCTTGTATATCTGTATAATGAATAAGTGGCGAATTATCAAATAGCCAAATTTTAGAATATTGCTTAAGTAATCGTTTTGCCCTAAAAGTGAGTATTATGCCGTACAAAATTGGATACCAAAGTATTTTAGGTAAATTAACTACTCTTTTATCCGACAAAAAAGCACTTAGAAATTTACGAATAGAACTTATTGATAATGAATTAGGTGAACCTAAATTTACCAATAAAATTACATTTTTAGCTAAAGTTTTATTATTCACCTATAATCACTCTTGCGGTTTTTTAAACTTATGTTCTTGACCACTAAATAAACGAAAAATATTTTCTTTATGTTTATATAATACAAAGAATGCTATTACTAGAGTAGCCCCAAAATATGTATTATTGCCCATTAGTAAAAAAGCATATACAGGTGATAAAACTGTTGCAATTAATGCCGATAGCGATGATATCTTGGATATTTTAAAAACCACTGCCCAAGTAACAGCAAGTAATAACGCCAATATCGGATTAAAACCAAGCATCACACCAATAGCTGTTGCTACACCCTTCCCACCTTTAAATTTAAAAAACACTGGATAGATATGCCCAATAACTACAAGAACCCCTGCTAAAGCAGTAATCGTCTGTCCATCAATATTATTACTAAAAAAATGCTTAAACACTAATACTACGATAGTACCTTTGAGTAAATCACCAATTAAGGTTAATAGAGCAGCTTTTTTATTACCACTACGCATAACGTTAGTTGCACCAGCATTATGTGAACCATAACTTCTTGGGTCACTAAGTTTCATAAACTTACTAACAATAATTGCAAAAGATAAAGAACCTGCACAATATGCGATAAACAAAGCTACATATGATTGATTCATAAAAATCCTCTCTATTAATATTTAATGTTAAATTGAAGTTGCTGTTGGTTTATATTCATCTTCACATTATCAGATGGTGCCAATGGTAAACTCATACCACCTTGATACTTTCCCATGGCATTTTTGAAATCCTGATCTTGCATCGTATTTTGGTTAGAATTTGTTCCAGCTGTAGCTACACCGACTGTTTGTTCATGATTTGAAATATCATATCCATTAATTTTGGTGCTACTTTCATATTTAGTTTGATATGCTGATGGATTTTTATTACAAATAACATCAGCCACATTTCCAGTATAACATTCTTTGGTACTATTGTTAGTTATACCACCTACAGTTTTAGTGTCTAGAGATTCTGTTGGCATCAAAAATGATGGCAAACTAGCCTTTGTACCTTCAGCTTCTACATGAAAGATATAAAACACTAAAAATATAGTCAATAGTTTCATTTTATACTGAAAAAGATGACCCACAACCACACGTTGTTGTAGCTTGAGGGTTTTTTATAGTAAACTGAGAACCTTCAAATGAGTCAACATAATCAATCTCAGCACCAACAAGATATTGATAAGACATACTATCTACCAAAAACTTAACTCCATCCTTATCAACGACCAAATCATCTTCATTACTAATTTCATCAAAAGTAAAACCATATTGAAATCCAGAGCATCCACCACCTGTGATAAAGACTCTTAATTTAAGATCATTATTACCTTCTTCTTCAATTAATTCTTTTACTTTATTTACAGCATTATCTGTAAATACAATTGTAGTTTCCATTATTATTTTCCTATTAATTTTTAATGAATAAAGCACCTATAATGCTACTCACTATATATTTTATCACAAATACTGTATATTTCAATAATAAAAAGCCCTCACATAAATGTAAGGGCTTCTAAATACTTAGATTGAAAGAGTAATTATTTAACTATTGCAGCAGCAGCCACTTCAGCAGCAAAATCTACTTCTTTCTTTTCAATTCCTTCACCAACTACAAACATGGCAAAAGATTTAACAGTTGCTTTTTTATCAGCAAGTAGTTTATCTACACTAACATCAGGATTTTTAACAAATTGTTGCCCAAGAAGTGTTACTTCGGCCAAAAATTTATTTAATCTACCTTCAACCATCTTAGCTACTATCTCAGGGCTTTTCCCTGAAGCTGAGGCTTGTTGGGTATAAATATTACGTTCTGTTTCTATTTGTTCGCTAGGAACGTTATCTTTTGACACACAAATTGGTTTACTAGCAGCAATATGCATTGCAATATCGCGACCAAGCTCAGAATCACCACCTACTATATCAAGGGCAACACCAATTTTTTTACCATGTAAGTATGTAGCAACTAGACCTTCAGTTGCAAAAGACTTAAATCTACGAACAGAAATATTTTCACCAAGTTTAGCAATAAGCTCTTTTCTAGCTTCTTCAACAGTTTTACCATTATCAGTGTTAGCGTTAGCTACCTCTTCTAATGTACTAACATTAGCATCAACTATTGCCTTAGCAACACTATCAGCAAAAGCTAAAAAACTAGAATCTTTAGCAACAAAATCAGTTTCACTATTTACTTCAACTAGTGCACCTTTTTTACCATCAGCAGTAATAAAAGTAGCAACAACACCTTCTGCAGTAGTTCTTCCTGCAACTTTACCAGCTTTAGCTCCACTTTTAATCCGCAGTAATTCTTCAGCTTTTTTAATATCTCCTAGTGTTTCAACTAGAGCTTTTTTACACTCCATCATACCTAAGCCAGTTATTTCTCTAAGTTCACCAACCATTTTAGCTGTAATATTTGACATAGTACTATTCCCCCGCTGATTCTACAGTAGATGCTACTTCAGTTTCTTCTGAT
>CANMQR010000104.1 GCA_947499925.1 Neisseriaceae bacterium | reverse complement strand
ACCATAAATATCATGTAACTTATAAAAACGGCTTCTCCAACCACTTATCAATGGATTTAATTGCTTTATATTTCTTAAATGCAGATGAAAAAAAACTTCAAGATATATATGATAAATATACCCCACATCTTGAACATCTTGTCCACTCTGATTTTGAAATAACTGGAATTAATTGGAATAAACACTTAGGAACTAATCAATATTTCTGGTCATACTATAAGTTTTTTCGTGCCAAAAAAAGCATCCTTGGAATCGAAGAGGTTTTACATAATTATTTACCCCAACTAATAAAGGGGATCGCAGGTGGTCTCTTTCATCCACTAATTCGTCTAGCATATTCACTTGAATTATGGAATTATGCAAATTCACAAGATAACCAACATCTTGCAACCTTGGCTGAGGATGAAGTTGTTATAGCTTTAGCTTATTTTGCTGATAGCTATCTTGAGTTACCAATTTACGGTGATCAAAATAAAAAATTATCAAGCTTATTAAATCAACTGATTTCTGAAAAAAATCACTCAAGTAAAACCTCGGGAATTTTAACACGGATTAAGCATATAGCGAATACCAATAGTGCTTATAAAGCATTGTCAAACAATATAGAAAACACTCCTGATGATCTTACAACTTTGGCAAATTCAATATCAGAAGTATATATTGACTATCAAGATTTTACCCTACTTCATTGTGTAACTTCACTACATGCTTTTAGAGTAGTATTTGATTTCGCACCACACAATCTAGCAATTACTCACTATTGGCATGCATTTATGGCAGCATTCTTATCTGTTGATAAGACATTATCTGCCAATAATCATCCGACAGATAACTATATTGCACCTGATGAGATAGAAGAGAAGGCTATTTCCCTGACAGATTCACACGATATTAAATTATTATATACAGTAGCCAGTGAGTATGAGTTTTATAAAAATCCAAACTATCAAAAAATCATAAGTTTAATAAAAGTCAAGTAGATAATATAAGAATTAGTTCGATGATTTGTTAGATGTAAGCCATAGCTATTTCTATCTTAGCTACAGGGAGGGTTATATGACAATAAAAAACCAAATACTAACCCATAAAAATGGGGTAGTATATTTATGGCCTTAATACTCAATTTGAGTATATTAATATCTTAGAATTTGACAACGGCGTTGTCTTGGGTGTATACGGTAAGGCCTGTATGGCCATCACTTTCCCACTCGCTTTGACGATTTTCAACTAATTTTTTGGCGGTTTGGTATCCCATATCATAATGCATTTGAGCAGACTTTTTGCTAAAATTGTAATCTTTACTTTGAAGCTCTGTCCCAGTTGGCGAATGATAAATAAGCCTTACCACATCAACTCTATGTGCAAATCCAAGCTTTATAATATCTTGAACCTCCGGACGCTGTAGCTGCTCTTCAGTCAATAAACCACTTAGGTAATTAATGGCATGGGATAAATTTTGAGTAGTTGCAAACATAGTAGTAGGACGCTTTGAATGTGAGGAGTACTGAATATCTTTTACTCGTTCGAGCATTCCATCCATTGTATGCGGATATGGCCCACTTGCCGAAAATAAATCCACAATAAAGCATAGCACATTTTCCATGTCATCTGGATTTTCCGCAAACTCATCCAAAACTTTAAAAATTGGAGTATTGGAAAAGACGCCACCATCAACATAGTATTTATCACCTATTTTAACTGGTGGAAACCCTGGTGGCAGGGCGCCAGTTGCAAGAACATGATCCATAGTTATTTCTTGTTTCAAACTATCAAAAAATATAAACTCTCCAGAACTTAACTCAACCGACCCCAAACATAGACGCACATGTTTTTCATTTAGATATTTGAAATCAATTAGATCTTTCAGAGTCTCTCGCAATGGAGATGTATCATAATAGCTCAACTCTTCAGGTTTAGCTGTTCCAAACATGCTTGGAGTAAATAATCTAGGTTTATAAAAAGCTGGATTTCCTACCAAAGAATTATTGGCACCAAACCAGTTAGATAATTTCTCAAGCCCCATGTCATACAAATTATTTGTCGGACTATCTAGCGTAATTCTATCCCAGAATTGATTTAATTTAGCCGTTCTATTTTCTGGTTTGTTGCCCGCAATAATTGCAGCGTTAATTCCACCAATGGAGATTCCAACTATCATATCAGGCTTGTATCCTTGTTCATGGAAGGCTTGATACGCTCCAGTTTGATAAACACCAAGAGCACCACCACCTTGAAATACATAACAAATTTTACGTTTTAATTTTTTTACTTTAGGTATTTTTTTTGTAGCTGTAGTTTTTTTAGTCTGGGTTACCATTTTAAATTACCTCATCTTCTGATTTATAATATTTAACTCCAAGTTTAATAACAGATCTATCTTGAGATTTACGCCATTTATTTGTATCTCTTAGTGAATAGGCACAACCACAATATTCTTGTTGATAGAATTCTTCTTTTTTAGATATTTCTATCATCCGTTTAGAACCATTATCCTTACGCCAATTATACGTCCAATAAGTAAGATCTGGATATTTAGAAGCAGCTCTTATTCCAGAATCATTAATCTGATTCATATCTTTCCAGCGTGAGATACCTAAGGAACTAGAAAACACATTAAACCCATGTTCAAATGCATATAGTGCTGAACGCTCAAATCGCATATCAAAACACATGGTACAACGTATTCCCCGCTCTGGTTCGTCTTCCATCCCTTTAGCTCTCTCAAACCAGTTATCTTTATCATAATCTGCATCAATGAAGGGAATATTATGTTTCTGTGCAAAACGAATATTTTCTTCTTTACGTAATTCATATTCTTTTAGTGGATGAATATTTGGATTATAAAAGAAAATTGAAAAATCAATTTCTGAGAAGATAAGAGCTTCCATAACTTCCCCAGAACATGGAGCACAACAAGAATGTAATAATAATTTATTCTGATTATCTGGCAATGTCAGTTTAGTCCGAGTGAATGTCATAGCTATATTTCCATTAATTTTATAATATCGTAACTGTATCACAATTTTGTTCTAGAAAATAGTTTTTTTGCATTTTTTGCCTAAGCAGTAGTATAATCAAAGCTATATTTAAACTAAGGTACTATATTTATGAAAAAATTAATTTTAATTCTATGTTCATTAACAAGTTTTGCAATCGCTAACCAAATTGAATCTTTACCCATAACCAATAATTTTAATTTACCTAAGAATATGGATCTTACAGCTTATAAAACCATGACTACACTTATAAACCCCAAAAATAACTCTATGGAATTATCTATTTTTTCCTTAAAAGGTGGACTGGCAAATTTCACCGGTCAAATAGTCACTTCAATTTCTGGTAAGCTTCAAATAGAATCTGGGTTAGCAAATTATTTCCCAATAGCTAATGGTAGTTTCCCTAGTATCTGCAATTTTAATCTCAATGGAAGCATTAGTTGTTTCCACCCTAATAGCTTGGTTATTGAAGATAACAATATTAAATATCAGTTAGGCTTGACTGAGGTTGAAAGTAAAATAGATATCGGCACTATGGGTTCAAGTATCAAGTTTTTTGCTGCAACTGAATTTGAAAGTAACGGCACTCCCACTAACTATTTAGGTATTAGTAATGATACATATAAACAGCAGCTTGCTTGGATTACTTGTGATTTGAAACACCAGTGTCAGCAAAATAAAATCAAAGTAAAACCCGCAGTTAAAACAATATCAAATTTCCAAATACTAAACAATAAATTATATTTTGTAGTTAATTACAATACATTAATTACCGTAGATATTTTAGATAACTCGTATAAAACCAGAGAACTTGATGTTTATAATGCCTCAGCATTTGTGCTTGACAAAAATGCTAATTTATACGTGATGAATTCTATTGCTAATATCAAGGATAACAAACCTGGAAGTTTTGCTATATCCAAATGCAAAATATATAGCGGTAAATGTGATATGATTTATACTGAGAATACTAACCCACTTCGCTATAGTAGACTTTTTATGGGGATAACTAATAACTCTATATATTTATTAGCAAATAAAGATAATAGCACGTTGACTCTCAGTAGTAACCTTACTCTAGTTGCAATACCTAAGAAGTAATATTAGGGATGGACCCCAAACTCGGTGTGAACAGCAAAATATTTATGTTTGGGGTGACGCTAAAAGTTGAAACCGCATACCAGTCCCAACCATCGCATAATTTAATTTCGTCATCCCAGCGCTTTAATTTCGTCATCACAACGCTT
>CANMQR010000103.1 GCA_947499925.1 Neisseriaceae bacterium | reverse complement strand
TTTTAATTTAAAATTATACATAATTTTCCCCCTATGAATTAATGCTATTTAATAAATACATGTGTATATTATACCATGCCAATAGCTAATCAAGCTACGGGAGTTACTGTATCACAATAAAAAACCAAATACCACCCCATAAAAATGGGGTGGTATTTTTATGGGGTAGGCTTGGGGATATTTAGGTAATTTAATATGTCTATACGCTATTATTTTTATTTCTTACTACATGAATCAATATTGTAGTGTATAATCACATCAAATATTATATGTGGGTATATAAAATGCAAAAAAAAGCTGTGTATGCGGGTAGTTTTGACCCTGTTACAATTGGACATCTATGGATTATTGAACAAGCAGCATCAATGTTTGATAAAGTTATTGTAGCAATTGGTGGAAATGTAGACAAAAATTATACATTTTCCTTAGAAGAACGAATAGAATTACTCAAAGAAGTAACTAGTGAGTTTAATAACATTGAGATTTCTGAATTTAATAATGAGTTTTTAATTAATTACGCACAGCGTATTAATGCACAATACATAATTCGCGGGATTAGAAATGCTAGTGACTATGAATATGAAAAACGAATGCGTTATGTTAATTCTGATATTTGTGATGATATAAATACTATATTTCTTATTCCCCCAAGAAATGTTTCTGAAATCTCTTCAAGTCTAGTTAAAGGACTTGTCGGTAGCAAAAACTGGGAATCCGTAGTTAAAAAATATGTGCCAGAACCCGTAATTCAGGCAATGCTTAAATGGGAACAAAAAAATGCCAGATAATAAATTCATTCACCTAATTAACCCTTTAGTACGTAAACTACTACAATTTGATTCACCAACTGATAAACTATTAGCTGATTTTTTTAGAGAAAATAAAAAGCTATCTCATACTGAGCGTGATTTAGTCGCTGATACAGTGTATACTATACTTCGTAACTATTATAAACTAACGGCAGTTGTGAATGACCATATTCCAAATATCATAGGTCTTACATGGCTTAAGCTACTTAATATTGATCCATCTATATTATCAAAAATCAATTTACTTGATATCGACTATCTAAATAGCCTTATATTTGACCCAAATAACACTTTAGAGCTACCTCAATGGCTAATCGAAAAACTTAACTATAGTAATGATGAAATTCAAAAATTAGCCTTTAATTTACAACAAACTGCGCCACTTGATTTAAGAGTAAATTTAATTAAAACCAATCTAAATTCTGTTATGTCAGAACTTAGTGAATTTAACCCACAGAAAATGGAATTTTCTCCATTTGGAATGAGAATAATAGACAAAGTATCTTTATTGAAGCACCCATTATTTCTAAATGGAAGCATAGAGATTCAAGATGAATCTAGTCAATTAGGTGGGCAGTTATTAAGTCCAAAACGTGGTGATATGGTAGTTGATTTTTGTGCTGGAGCTGGTGGTAAAGCACTTCTATTTGGAATGCTTATGCGAAATAATGGTCGTATCTATGCTTTTGATATCAATGAAAAACGCCTAAACAATCTAAGCCCACGCATGATCCGTGCTGGATTATCAACAATATACCCTGAACTAATTGCTCATGAAAATGATGCTAAAATAAAACGACTACATAATAAAATCGATAGAGTTTTTGTTGATGCACCATGTTCTGGACTTGGTACACTTAGACGTAGTCCTGAATTAAAATTTCGCCAAAATGGTTCAACAATTGATGAACTAAATATCAAACAAGCGTCAATTTTAAGAGAAGCAAGTAAGCTTGTCAAAATCGGTGGGCATATGGTTTATGCAACTTGTAGCATCCTACCACAAGAAAATCAAAATATAGTACAGCAGTTTTTAAAAGAATACCCTGGTTTTGAGCTAGTGCCAGTATCTAGCGTATTTTCTAATCCGCGTTTGCTAAGAGATGATGATTACTTAGAGCTATTGCCACATATTCACGGAACTGATGGGTTTTTTGCAGCACTACTTAAAAGAACTAGCTAAAATATTCAAACTATAGAATACTTTTTAGATTCTAGTTCTATATATTTTGTATACTGGTTCATCAAAAAACTTATTATATCTATATTATAATTGATAATTTACATAATCAAACACAAATAATGTATAATTTATACATATATAAATAAAAAGCTTATTTTATACTTAAGAGGAGTAAATAATGCCAGAAATATCAAGATTTTTTGGAATGGTTATAACCATGTATTGGGATGAGCATAATCCTCCTCATTTCCATGTAAAATATGGAAATGAGTCCGCCGTAATAGACATAAAAACCTTAAATATAATAAAAGGCAACTTAAGTAGGAGAGCGCTTGGATTAGTATTAGACTGGGCTGAGTTACAGCAAGAACAATTATTGGAAGATTGGGATTTATGCCAAAAAGATCTAATGCCTAAGAAAATTGAACCTCTTAAATGATCTTATAAGGACAATTCATTATGATAAATTGGGAAATACAAAAAGCAAATTTTAATCCAGATTATTCAATTGAAATAAAATTTGCAGATGGAACAAATGGTATTGTTAAAATACAAGAATCACGCTTTAGAAAAGTTTTTGCCCCATTAAAGGACATAAAATTATTCTTAAAAGGGTTTATTAAATATGGTGCAATTACTTGGAATATTGGTGATTATGAGCTAGATTTAGCTCCAGATACTATGTATAAAGAAATAAAAAACAATAACGGAATATATATTTGTAAATAAATGCATCTTGTGCCCTAGCAAAAGCATTTATAAAATATCGTTAAACCATAATGATAAATCAGCTATTTCTTCGGCACATAAGCTATGTGCCATTGGGTATTCGTACCAAGTGATTGCAAAATCTGCAGCAGATAGTTTTTGATGGGCTAAGTTACCAGCGATATATGGTACAACGTTGTCTTGAAGTCCATGAGCAGCAAAAATTGGAGTATCTTTATGATTGCTAGTAATATAGGAGTCTACATTTGGTAAATACGTAGATAATGCAACTATACCACCTAGTTTATATTTTGAAGATAATCCAGTTATGTAGCTAATAACCCCGCCTTGAGAAAATCCAGCGATAATAATTTGTTCTGACTTAAATCCTTCTGACAATTGCTCTTCAATAATTTTGTTAATTAAACTTACACTTTGACTAATCCCAACACTATCAACATTCTCACCTAAGCTCTTGGCCGTTAGTTCATAAATATCATACCAACCACGCATAGTGTAGCCATTATTGATAGTAATCGGACGCATTGGCGCATTTGGAAAAATGAATTTAACACACTTAGCTAAATTTAACTCAGGAACTAGTGGTACAAAATCATTATAATCAGCCCCTAATCCATGTAACCAGATAACAATACTAGTAGGTAATGTACCTGGATGACTGATTTTTTCTATATATTCCAATTGCTGCATATTAGTCTTTTATCCGAATTACGTCCGCACCAACTTTACTTAATTTGACTTCCATACCTTCGTAGCCACGATCAAGATGATATACTCGTTCAACCATTGTATCCCCATTAGCAACCAACCCAGCTAGTACTAGTGATGCTGAAGCTCGTAAATCTGTTGCCATAACTGTTGCACCATAAAGAGTATCTACTCCTTTTACAAGTGCTAAATTACCATCAACAGCTATATTAGCTCCCATGCGACATAGTTCTGGCACATGCATATAACGATTTTCAAATATCGTCTCAGCACATACAGCAGATCCATCAGCAATAGTATTTAATGCCATAAACTGAGCTTGCATATCAGTTGGAAATAAAGGATACGGTTGCGTTTTAATATCAACACTCGTTGGACGACGATTCATTGCTACTTTAAGCCAATCATCCCCCGAATCAATTGCACATCCAGCTTGAATTAGTTTATCGATAATTGCCCCCATAGTGTCAGGACGAGCATGGGTTAGGGTCAAATCACCTTGAGTTATAGCAGCAGCAATAGCGTAAGTTCCCGCCTCAATTCTATCAGCGATAACTGCATGAGTTGCTCCATGTAGGCGTTCAACCCCAGTTACTACTAAAGTATCAGTTCCAATACCTTCGATTTTAGCACCCATTTTTACTAGACAATCAGCTAAATCAGTAACTTCAGGTTCACGAGCACTATTTTCTAAAGTAGTAACACCATCAGCTAGAACTGCAGCCATTAAGAGATTTTCGGTACCAGTTACAGTTACCATATCCATTACTATCCTCGCGCCTTTTAGACGTTTGGCACGAGCTTTTATATACCCGTGCTCAATAGTAATTTCAGCTCCCATTAATTCCAAACCTTTTATATGCTGGTCAACA
>CANMQR010000102.1 GCA_947499925.1 Neisseriaceae bacterium | reverse complement strand
TTTGTGCTTCACTTGCATGTTTAGTCATACCTTAACTCCTTAACAACGACTAAATTTTACCAAATTGTCTACTTTTACAGTGTGTAATTATACGGGTACCTGACAACTGATAGCAGATATCGTCTTGTCCTTCTTAAACAAAACAAAGCTACTTCAAATTGAATTTGGAGCCATACACTTTCTGAATAATTCTAAAACTTCTAAAAAATATAGCAACTTTACCTCAAGTTGTGGTAAAGTTGTTAATAAAAAATATCGTTGGAGAGATAATGCCAGAAATATCAAGATTTTTAGGGATAGTAATTAAAATGTATTGGGCGGAGCACAACCCACCACATTTCCATGCTGAATATAATGAGTTCAGCGTAGAAATTGAAATTGAAACTTTGACTGTAAAAAAAGGTAAATTACCAGCACGTATACTTGGTTTAGTTATAGAATGGGCGGAACTGCATCAAAAGGAATTATTAGAAAATTGGAATACCTTACAGACAACCCGTGAATACCATAGAATTAGTCCATTAATTTAGGAGCAGAAGATGATTGATATTGCTAAAGCTACACCATTAGGAAATAAAAAACTTCTTATTAAATTTGATGAATATCCTGATGAGTGCGTTGTTGACATGAGTGAATTTTTAAAGTCTTGGAATGATTTTAATTTAGTTAAGGAACTAGAAAATGAAGATAATTTTCAAAATTTCAAAGTCGATCATGGTGCAATATTATGGGCAAATGGTTTTGATATTGCCCCAGAATACATATTCTTTCTAGCAAATAAATCAAAAAACGAGTATCAATTGTTATTTAAAGAATGGGGATATTTGAAATAGTTAAAACTAGAAACAATGAAAGTTTTAGTTTATTAAATATACTGCTTTGATTTATTATTTAATTTGTAATGAATAATATTATATGGGCCAGAAATATAATCTAAAATTGGTAATCCATCAAAATCATTTTTTATGCCTACCACAGAATATGAATATATAATAAAAAATGCCTACTGATAATAGAAAAGCGGATAAATCTCCCACCCGTCATTCCAAACAAAAACAAGATGCTGCTTCAAAAAGAGTTTGGAATCCATGCCATAAATTAGTCTAAGGGCATGGATCCCAGCCTGCTGCTTCGACGACGAGCAAAAAGTACATTAGGATTGCGGCTTGGTACGTACAACGACGTTTGCCGCGATAGAGGGCGTCAGTAATTATTGGCAGGATTCGCAGTCGGGATTATCTATCGAACAAAACTTCGCATCTGTTGCGGGTATATTATCAACTGCTACCCCGCCACCGAATTGACCACTTGTTGCAAGACCATCTGCTGATACGGCATTTAGTTCACCACCACGACCAGTTGATTTCTCTGCTGAAGTAGCTCCTAGCGTTCTTAGATAATAAGTAGTCTTAAGTCCTTTTGTCCAAGCGAATTTATAGATTTCATCAATCTTACGCCCTGATGGAGATGCTAGGTAGATGTTGAGCGATTGGGCTTGATCAATCCATTTTTGACGACGACTACCAGCTTCAATTAGCCATGAAGCATCAACTTCAAAAGCTGTAGCGTAGATTGATTTCATAGATTCTGGAATACGATCAATTCGATTTAAGCTACCATCAAAGTATTTAATATCAGCAAGCATTGCTTCATCCCAAAGATTATTTTTCTTAAGATCTTCAACAAGAAACTCATTGATTACAGTAAATTCACCAGATAGATTTGATTTAACAAATATATTTTGATAAGTAGGCTCGATACATGCAGATACACCAATAATATTTGAGATTGTAGCAGTTGGTGCTATCGCCAAACAGTTAGAATTTCTCATACCATCTCTAAGAATTTTAGCTCTTAAACCATCCCAATCAAGTGTTGTATCTAAATTAACTTGAAGATATTGTTGCCCACGCTCTTCACCCAATAATTTTAGTGAGTCAAGAGGTAGAATACCTTGAGACCATAAGCTACCATTGTAACTAGAATACTTACCACGCTCAATTGCAAGATCGCTTGAAGCTAGATATGCATAGTATGCAATTGCTTCCATAGATTTATCAGCAAATTCTACCGCTTCTTTTGAAGCATAAGGAACTCTTAACATATGTAGGCAATCTTGGAACCCCATAAAACCAAGACCAACAGGACGATGAGCTAGATTTGAGTTACGTGCCTTTTCTACTGGATAGAAATTAATATCAATAACATTGTCAAGCATACGCATAGCAGTAGTTACAGTATGCTTAAGTTTCTCTTGATTGATTCTACCATTTTCCATATGGTTTACCAAATTCACAGAACCTAGATTACATACAGCAATCTCATGTTCATTAGTATTTAGCGTAATCTCAGTACATAAGTTTGAGCTATGTACCACGCCAGTGTGTTTCTGAGGAGATCTGATATTACATGGGTCTTTGAATGTAATCCATGGATGCCCAGTTTCAAATAGCATAGTTAGCATTTTTCTCCAAAGTTGCAAAGCTGGGATACGTTTAAATACTTTTATTACTCCGCTATCAGCCATTCTTTCATATCTAGTATACGCCTCTTCAAATGCTTTTCCATACTTATCATGTAGATCGGGTACTTCATTAGGTGAAAATAAAGTCCAATCAGCTTGTTCGTGAACCCTTTTCATAAATAAATCAGGAATCCAGTTGGCAGAATTCATATCATGACAACGACGTCTATCATCTCCAGTATTTTTACGTAGTTCCAAAAATTCTTCAATATCAGCATGCCATGTTTCTAGATAAGCACATACTGCACCCTTTCTTTTCCCACCTTGGTTCACAGCAACCGCAGTATCATTAACCACTTTTAGAAATGGAATCACCCCTTGAGATTTACCATTAGTACCTTTAATTGTAGCACCCATGGCACGTACTTGAGACCAGTCATTACCTAAGCCACCAGCAAATTTTGACAATAATGCATTTTCTTTCAAAGCATCATAGATGCCAGCCAAATCATCACTAACGGTAGTTAGGTAGCAACTTGATAACTGCGAATGAAGAGTTCCAGCGTTAAATAGTGTAGGGGTTGAGGACATAAAATCAAAGCTAGATAATAAATTATAAAAATCAATCGCTCTATCTTCTTTATTCGCTTCCTTAAGAGCCAATCCCATAGCTACCCGCATAAAAAACACCTGAGTCATTTCTATACGTTTACCGCTGATATGTAAAAAATACCTATCATACAATGTTTGTAAGCCTAAATATTTAAACTGATTATCACGTTTAGCATTAAGTGCATTCGCTAGTTTGGTTAAATCGTAGCTAGCTAGTTTAGGGTCTAATAATTCCGCCTCAATACCAATTTTTATGTATTTCGGGAAGTATTCACGATATGCTTTATCCATATCAGCCGCATCAACTTCTTTTCCAAATACTTCTTCAGCAATTACATGAGCTAATAGTCTCGCAGTTACAAAATTATAAGCTGGTTCGCGTTCGATTAATTGACGAGAAGCTAGTATAATTGATTTATATAATTCATCTTCACTAACGCCATCATATACATTCTTAAGAGCTTCATCCAAAATAATTTTAGAAGTAACATTTTGTAAGCCACTACATGCTGCATCTACTACATTTAATAAGTGTTTAGGGTCAAGTGGCTTTCTACTTCCATCGGGATATACTACATTTATAATATGTTTTGGTAGATTAACACCTTCTAATAATCGCTCTTGATTGCGTGCTTCACGATACAGTACATAGCTTCTAGCTACCTCATACTGCCCGTTTCTCATAAGAGCCAACTCAACTTGATCTTGAATCTCTTCAATATGAATCGAGCCACCAGCAGGGCGTCTATTTTGTAGAGTTTGGATAACCAATACTGTTAGGTTATGTATTTGATCACGTACACTGTTACTTGATAATGTCTCATGCCCATGAACCGCAATGTATGCTTTGGTAATTGCAACAGTAATCTTACTAGGATCAAAACCAACTACACTACCTGTTCGTCTAACTACTTGATAGCCAGAAAATTCGCCAACTGGCGTTAAAGATTGTCCAAACTCTGCGGCTAATGCGCTAACTGTACCAGATAAATTTTCCATTCATTTATACCTTATCTAAAATTATGTGTAAATGCCACAAACCACTATAGGCTGTGTTTTTATAGCAACAATTCACTATATATAGTATTTCACTTCCATCATTATACAACAATATTTGAAAAAATTAATAAATCCCTACGCATGGGAACTGAGGATTGTAGAAAAGATGATCTAAATTTATTAGCACCATTTATTAATTGGCATAAAACCGATATTGTCAAAGAGGGGCAT
>CANMQR010000101.1 GCA_947499925.1 Neisseriaceae bacterium | reverse complement strand
ACAATTCCAAGAACGGTATAGCAATCACTAATCTCAGGCACTAGAACCCGTACCGCACGTATATCATATAAATCATCAAAATCATAATTCTTCTTCTTCATTTTCTTCCAAATGGAATAAATGTGTTTAGCACGTCCTGTGACTTCGTAATCAGTTATCCAGCTTTGATCTATATGAATCGCTAAAAATGCTTTGATTTGTTCTATGTAAGTTAAGCGTTCTTCGCGAGTTTCATCAAGAAGTTGTGCTATTTTTTTATACTGCTCCGAATGCAGGTATTTAAAAGATAAATCTTCTAGCTCCCATTTAATTTGTGAAACTCCAAGACGATTAGCAAGTGGTGAGAAAATCTCTACGGTTTCTGTAGCTATCTTCTGTCGCACCTGGATATCAGTGCATGACTTCAGATTTAACATCAATTCACCACGTCCAACAAGTACAATTAAAACCACACGAATATCACTTGCCATAGCAAGTAACATCTTACGCATTACTTCAACTTGTTCTTTCTTATCGTTTTCATTTTCAACATCAGCTAAATCACCTAAGCGTCTAATTTGAGTAACTTTGGTTATACCACTAACTAACTCAACTACTTTAGGATCAAATACCGCTAATTCAGTAGTCCATTTGGGGCAGAATTTGGGAATAGCAAATAATATGGTAGCAATAACAGCATCGGGATAAAGATTGAGGCTTGCAACAGTTGCCGCACAATTAAGAGCATGCATCAATAAATCAACATCTGTTGGGTAAAATTTATTACTTTGGTAATAAACTTCAGCAATTTTAATTGCTTTTTCGAAATTTACTATATCATCAGGTTCAAATAATTCTTGATGAACATCAAGCCAAGAACTGATATCATGAAAGTTAGCCTTTACTGTTACCATTTTAACTCCACGCTTTGTTTATACTGACTCAACAGTAAACAAGCGATTATACTGTCTAAAAGCATAGCGATCAGTCATTCCAGAAATATAATCAGCTACGACACGATTAACCCCATCTGAATCAATACGCCTTTGGTATTGCTCAGGCAGTAGCATGGAATCACTCATATACGCTTCGAATAATGACCTAATAATATTACTTGCTTTAAATCTTAATTGCATGATTTTACTATGTCTATACATATTTTTCATAAGAAATTTTTTGAGCTCCCGTTGCATCTGTGACATTTCATCACTATATTTAACACTAAGTGGTGCAACTCTAGCCTCATCAACACTTGATATAGCATGTATTTTAATATTATTATTTGTAGTTTCAATTAAATCATATATCGTCATATTAATAAGTTGGCGTACCAATTCTTTATGAAGACGCCGCCCGTTTAGATTAGGATATTTTGCCAAAACAAGCTTTAACTGTTCACGTATCAGGGTTACTTCCTGTAAATCTTCAAAATCAAGTAAATTAGCACGAAGTCCATCATCTACATCATGATAATTATAAGCTAATTCATCTGCTACATTTGCCAGCTGTGCTTCAAGACTAGGTCTAGTTCCTTGTAAAAACCGCTCCCCAATATTTCCTAGTTCTTTAGCCTTACTCAAGCTACAATGCTTTAAAATCCCCTCACGAGTTTCAAATGTAAGATTCAACCCGTCAAATAATGCGTATCGTTCCTCTAATTTATCAACAATTCTTAATGACTGTAGGTTATGTTCAAATCCTTCACCATTTGATTTTAGCATACATTGATTTAACTCATCTTGCCCAGTATGCCCAAAAGGTGTATGACCTAAATCATGAGCCAAACAAATTGCCTCTACCAAATCAACATTAAGATTAAGAGCGCTAGCAACTGAGCGCCCCACTTGTGCAACCTCTAGGCTATGGGTTAAGCGAGTACGAAATAAATCACCCTCATGATTAATAAATACTTGCGTCTTATATTCTAGACGTCTAAAAGCGCTAGAATGAATAATTCTATCCCTATCACGCTGAAAATCGGTACGATATCTTGGAGCTTCTTCATTATAAATCCGTCCAACACTAGTTTTTAAGGCATAATTTGCCAATTCACTCATTTTATAACCTATATAATATATTTCTTAATAACTTTAACAATTCTATCAGTACTATCTGGTATCGCAAAGCTACGAGTAAGTTTTGCCATTCTTAAACATTCTTCACGATTAAGCGATTTTATCATTGACACTAACAAATTAGTACTTATATCTTCTTGTAATACCATAAAAGAAGCACCAGATTTTACTAACTCTCCCACATTATAACGCTGATGATCATCAACCGCATATGGATACGGCACAAAAATTGTAGCTACTCCAGCACTCATAATTTCACTAACTGTCGATGCCCCTGATCTACAAATAATCAGATCTGCCATACTGTATTCACTTGCCATATCTTCGATAAAGCTATGTACTTGAGCGTTAACCCCAAGGTCTTGATAATGCTTACTAACAAAATCTGCATCACCTCGCCCAACTTGATGAACAACACGGTCTAAATTCAGAAGTAAGGCACAAACTTCAGGCATAATTTCATTAAGTCTTTTAGCCCCTAAACTCCCACCAACAACAAGAATATTTAATCCACCACTACGCTCTTTATAACGCATTTCGGGGGTATCGAGATTATTTATTTCATCACGAACAGGATTACCAGTTACAGCGGTATTTCTTGACGGTAGAACACCATTATAGGCAACTAATACTTGTGTTACAACTTTGGATAGAATTTTATTAGTAAGCCCAGCAATTGAATTTTGTTCATGAATTACTACTGGAATCCTTAGCATAACACCAACAAAACAAATCGGAAAAGTAGCATAACCACCAAAACCAACTATAACATCTGGTTTAGTCTTTATAATAATTTTCAGACACTCAAAAAATGCCCTTAAAAGCATAAAAGGCATAAGAATTTTTCTAATGCCTCCTTTATTACGTAACCCTGATATCTTAACACTATATAAGGGAATATTGTTTTTGGGGATTATCGTTTCTTCAATACCAGACTTGGCACCAACCCATACCACATCATATTCACTTAGTAATTTTTTAGCAACACTTAGGGCTGGAAAGATATGTCCACCAGTTCCACCAGCACTAATTAGTATAGTTTTATTCAATCTGAACACCTAATTTAATCAATTTATTTTCATAATCAATTTTTAATAAAATGCCCAAAGCAATACAGCTAACCACAATCGAACTACCACCAAATGATACAAATGGTAAGGTTAGACCTTTAGTTGGCAATATACCTATAGTTACCCCAATATTAACTAAAGACTGGGCAAAAAACCACAAGCTAATTCCCTGAGCAACCAGGCCCTGAAAATGCCGATTTGGTAGTGCATGAGCTTGATTACCAACCACTGTAAACCCACGATAGAATATTATCCAGAAAAGTAAAACTATTATTCCAACCCCAGCAACTCCTGTTTCCTCAGCAATAATTGCTAAAATAAAATCCGTATGCGCTTCTGGTAAATAAAATAATTTCTCAATACTATTACCAAGCCCAACCCCAGTCCATCCACCGTGACCAACAGCTAATAAAGAGTGAGTTAATTGATAACCTTTACCTAGTGCATCATCCCATGGATTTATAAAACCCAGCACCCGCCGCATACGGTATGGAGCTATCAAAATCAAGACAACAAACCCTATCACACCAATTGATGAAAAACCAATAATAATCATTTTATCAATATTTGCCATAAATAAGATACCCAAAGCAATAATAAATACTACCGTAGTTGAACCCATATCCGGTTCAAGCAGTAATAGCCCAGATACTAGCCCTATAATTCCAAGTATTGGTAATACATCTTGCACAAAACGCTTTAACCCTGAAGCCTTACTAGTAATATAATAAGATAAACATATAGCCATACCAAGTTTTGCTAATTCAGATGGTTGTAAATTAACTATACCAAAGCCAATCCAACGCCGCGCTCCATTTACAACCCTACCAATATGCGGAATTAAAACAGCTATTAATAGAACTACAACCGCAATACCAATAGTAACTGCATGTTTACGCCAAAAGCTAGTTGGTAATTTAAACACTCCAAAAGCAGCAACAGCAGCAACAAAAACATATTCTAAATGGCGAGTTATATAATAGTATTGATTATGAAGAAGTTTATCATTAGTTGCATAAGCAATCGATGCAGAATAAACAAAAATTATTCCAATAAAGATTAAGCAAATCGCAGCGTATAATATCTTATCATCAATTAGACTTTGGTCATTTTTACTAGAATCATTGAATAACCAATTAAAAAATTTATGAAATATTTGCATGAACACTCTCTATAAAAACTTTAGCTCTATGTTT
>CANMQR010000100.1 GCA_947499925.1 Neisseriaceae bacterium | reverse complement strand
GTTATCAGGAATTCTGATACTAATTGGGTTATTGACGCATAATAGTTTCATTAATTGGATAGACTTTAGTGTTGAAGTGTTTGTACTATGTCCAGTTATATTATGGCTATTTAGTTTGACTAATATTCGTTATACTAGATCAAATTTAATCTTTTAACATGAAGAAATCAAGGCTGATTGCAGCTTACTCATTTATTACTTTTACATTTGGAATCTTATTTCTACGCTATGGTTATTTACAATTAATCAATCATACTCAATTATTACAACAATCAATCAATAACTATTCATCTATAGTAGCAACACAGCCAGTACGAGGACAGATTGTTGATAGAAATGGTGTTGTATTAGCGGATAATAATGCATCATATGTTCTTGCTGCTCTTCCTAAAGATTTAAAAGGTAGCCAAAAGCAGTTATTTGAAAGCTTGTCAAAATACGTTAATATAACGGCTCTTGATAAGAAAAAGTTTTATGCATCTAAAAATAACTCTAAGAATTATGACTGGGTGGTTATTAAAGATGATTTGTCTGATAAAGATATTGCTAATCTTACAGCTCATGCTTATCAATTTCCTGGGCTATCAGTTTTTGCGAGAATTAAGCGTAATTATCCATTTGATGAACTATACTCACATAGTATAGGCTATGTAGGACGTATCAGTCAAAAAGATAAGCTGAAAATTAAAACACAAGATTATGTATCCAATGACTATATTGGAAAAAGTGGTATTGAACAATATTATGAAAGTACTCTTCGCGGATATTTAGGTAAGAAAAGTATTAAAACTGATGCAAATGGTAATGAAGTAGGACTTATTGATAATACCGCAGCAACAGATGGTAAGACATTACACCTAACTATAGATAATAAGCTTCAGAAATTAGCCTGGGATTTATTGGGGGATAATAGTGGTGCTATAGTTGTTATCGATCCTAATGATGGAGGAATTCTAGCTTTTGTATCCAAACCTGGATATAATCCTAATTGGTTTATTGATGGTATTAGTTTGGATGACTGGGATGATTTAATGAATGACCCTAAAAAGCCTTTATTAAATAGAGGAGCACAAGGTACTTATCCACCAGGTTCGACTTTTAAGCCGTTTTTAGCATTAACAGCACTGTTTTTAGGGGTGCGTACACCAAATTCGACTGTTTATGACCCTGGGTATTACGTTATTCCTGGATCAAGCCATAGGTTTCGAGATAGTGAAAAGGTTGCACGCGGTACAGTGAATCTAATGGATGCGATAACTTACTCTTCCGATACGTATTTCTATAAACTTGGTTTGGATCTGGGTATTGATAGAGCTGATGATGTGATGCCAATGTTTGGGTTTGGTAGAAAAACCGGAGTGGATCTGCCAATTGAAGATAGTGGACTATTACCTTCCAGAGCTTGGAAAGCTAAGCATTTTCGGGATGATTATCAAAAAAATTGGCAAGCTGCTGATAGTGTTGTTTTTGGGATTGGGCAGGGGCTTAATCATTATACCCCGCTTCAGATGGCATTTGCAACCACTGTAATTGCTAATGAAGGTAAGGTTATTACTCCTCATTTTTTTAAAAACACGACCGATAAAAATAACGTGCTAATAGAAAGTTACGTAATTAACTCACATATGTTACCAATTCCTAATACTTATTTCAAATTTATAAAATCAGCGATGCAAAATGTAGTTTTAAAAGGCAGCGCACGTGGGATATCAGGGGGATTGCGATATACAATGGCAGGTAAGACTGGGACAGCCCAAGTTGTAGCTATGAATAAAGATAATCGTAGTGCTAAATTCCAAGGTAAACAATATAAAGACCATGCATGGTTCACTGCATATGCTCCAGTTGACAAACCTAAAATTGCAATTGCAGTAATAGTAGAACATGCGGGATTTGGTGCTGCTAGTGCTGCTCCTATTACTAGAAAACTTTTTGATTATTATTTACTTGGCGAATCTGCGGTAGTGGTTCATAGGGCAAATGATGATGCCATTGATAATAATGATGAATCAGAAGCAAATGATACTAATCAATCAAATGTGGGGAGTGACTAATGAATCTAGCCGATACTAAGTTTAAAAGATTAAAGCACCTACTCAATAGATTTTATAATTTAGATAAAACTATTATTCTGATTCTTTTAGCATTAGCTACAATAAATATATTTGTACAATATTCGGCTAATGATAAAGTTGCTGGACGAATAATTAATGATATAGCTTATCTTGGAGTATCTTTTGGAATACTGATAATTGTTGCTAATATAAATTTAAACCAAATAAAAAATTGGACAGTTCCATTATATATAATAAGTATACTGTGTTTAATTGCGGTTTTATTAGTTGGAATTAAGGTCAATGGAGCCAAACGGTGGTTAAATTTAGGGATTAGAATCCAGCCATCGGAAATATGTAAATTGTCTGTGCCACTTATATTGGCATATTTTTATTCGTATAAGAATACTGTAGTTAAAGGACTTGATTATATATATGGTTTGCTACTAATATTAGTACCATTTGCCCTAATCGCCAAGCAGCCAGATTTGGGAACTGGTATATTAGTTTTAGCTGCAGGATTTTTTGTGCTATTTTTTGTGGGTCTACCTTGGCGGGTGATTATCTTTGGATTAGTTATTTTATTAGCTTCAACTCCACTAATCTGGCATCACCTCCATGATTACCAACAACACCGCCTTCTAACACTTCTAAACCCACAATCTGACCCACTTGGTAAGGGTTATCATATTATCCAAGGTATGATAGCAATTGGCTCTGGTGGACTATATGGTCAAGGTTATCTTAATGGATCGCAAATTCATTTGGACTTTATTCCTGAAAAGCATACTGACTTTGTTATTACCGTTGTTGCCGAAGAGTTTGGCTATATTGGTATTTGTGTTATCTTACTATTATATTTAGCTTTGATTCTCCGTTGTTTAATGATTGTACGAGATGCTCCAGATATATTTACTAGAGTAATAGCAGCAAGTACCACAATGTCATTTACATTATATATTCTAATTAATATGGGAATGGTTGCAGGTATTTTACCGGTTGTGGGAGTGCCATTACCTTTTATTAGTTATGGAGGTACGGCAACTATCATTCTGATGGTTCAGTTTGGGATTATGTTGGCAATTGCCAAACGCAATAAATATTAGTGTACAGTTAACTCTTTAATTTACTCACAGAAGCTATTATTTATAAGCACCAGCGCACCGCATGCCTGAGGTGCTAGAAGGCTGTATATTATAACATTAATGCAACTAAAACCTATCCAATTTGTATATTTCCGCCGACACAGAGTATTTTAATTATTGTTTGATGGCTTGCCTCATCTACATTAATAACGGTTATTTGGGAGTTATGGCTTACCAATTTATCTACATTATTATATTTTAATTGTTTTATATATTCATGCCTTATATTAGAATTTTCAAAAGAATTTTTTTGCATTGCTTTATATAAAACAACATTAGTATAGTTTAGTTTACGCGTCGTTTGTTCACTTACTATTATATCTTCAGTATCAATATTGCGAATGACCCTGTCTACATAATTTAAATCATAAGTTTTGGACATAGTCTTAAGCATCTCTTCTTTTAATAATTGTTTATTCGAATTAGCAAACATTTCAAGAAGAGCCTCATCTCTAACAACAGTATCTAATAGAAATGCTTGAATATTGGTGTATCCTTGGCTTTCTAAAATACAAGCAATTTCTAATGAAATCAGTCCGCCTAAAGACCAACCTAAAAGCGTTATTTTGGTATTTTTATTTTTAAAGTTAAATTTTTCTTTAGCTGCTTCTAAATAATGTTTAGATAGGGCATTCAAACTTAAAATCTTTTCACTATTGTATAAGTTGTAATTATCTATGCCATAGCATAAATATTCTTCTTTTAACTTATCGGCTAAATCTGTATATACTTCACATCCAGCATATCCAGGATGAACCATAAGCATTAATGGTTTATCCTTTGATGTATTATTTAATTCGACAAAAAGTTGGAATTCATCTTTAGTATAATGTATTGCATTTACCAAATTTAGTGGAGATTTCAAACTAAATATTTCCGCAACTTTTAAATGAGATTGATAAAGATTATTGAATTTGCTTACCAGCTTAATTGCCATGATGGAGTTCCCGCCCAAGCGGAAGAAGTCATGATGGATGCCAAGCTTCTTACTATTAAGTCCCAATATTTCTGCATATATGGCACACACCTGAGCTTCTAAGTCATTTCTAGGTGCTACATAATTATCAGTATTGGTAAACTCTGGATCAGGTAATGCTTTTCTATCTAACTTGCCGTTTATAGTTAGAGGTAAACT
>CANMQR010000099.1 GCA_947499925.1 Neisseriaceae bacterium | reverse complement strand
AGGTTTTTGTAAAATAGTTTAGACGAAGGTTATCATATGTTATTTAATTCAGTACATCATATTGCTATAATTTGCTCAGATTATCAAAAATCAAAGCATTTTTATACTGAAATACTTGGGTTTAAAGTTATTCATGAAGCTTATCGTGAGCATCGCCTATCCTATAAGCTTGATTTGGCAGTTGGGGGTAATATCCAAATAGAGTTATTTTCTTTTCCAAACCCACCAAAGAGAGTCTCAGGAAGCTTAGGGGAGGCTTGTGGGTTACGCCATTTGGCATTTGCTGTAAGTGATATAGATATTACGGTTAAATATTTGCAAACATTTAATATATTTGTTGAACCGATTCGAGTTGATGAATATACCGGCAAAAGATTCACATTCTTTGCCGATCCAGATGGTCTACCTTTAGAAATTTATTCTAAATAGTCTTTAATTATATACAAAAGGTATCAAAAATGAAAAATTTAATACAAGTTCTTGAAGAATATCAAGAGTATCATACCAAGAAAATCACTCAAACAACCCATCTGATTGGAGTTCCATTGATAGTGTTTGGGATTATGATTTTATTTAGTTGGTTTAGTTTTAATTTCAATCCGTTTATATTAATACCTTTTATGTGGGTTTTGATTATTATAGTATCAATTTATTATATATATCTTGATTTAAAACTAGGTTCGATACTGATGCTGATATTTGTCTTAATGGGGATAATTATTTTTGCAATTGATAAGTATAGTTACACCCATATTAGCGGTATTCTATTTTTAGTAACTTTTTTTGGTGGATGGGTGATTCAACTTATTGGTCATATTTTTGAATCACGCAAACCAGCGTTTCTAGATAATATTTTACAGATTTTTGCAGCACCTATTTTTGTTTTAGCTGAAACATTGGTAAGGCTAGGGTTTAGATCTGATTTAGCTAAAATTATAAATAAGAATGAATTCATGAAAGAGAATAATGGCAATAATCACAATTGATAAGGCAAGTCTTGCTTTTGGGCATTATACACTACTTGATAGAGTTAGTTTCGGAATTGAAAAAGGTGACAAGATTGGTCTAATTGGTAGAAATGGTGCCGGTAAGTCATCGCTTTTAAAGGCATTAGCAAATACTATCAAACTTGACGATGGACAAATTTATTATACTGAAGGTACCAAAGTTGTTTATGTACCCCAAGAGCCTATATTAGATCCAAAACATACTATTTTTAATGAAGTATTCTCAGGGCTTGGTGAAGTTCGTCAATTATTAAGTGATTATTATGAAATACTTGATAAAATGGCAACTGATTATACGGATGACTTACTGGATTCTCTTAATGATCTACAAGAAAAACTAGAACATGCAAATGCTTTTGCATCCAAAAATCTTATTGATAAAGTATTAACTGATCTGGGGCTAGATGGACATCAAAGTGTTGGTGAGTTATCTGGTGGTGTTAAGAAGAAAGTTGCAATAGCAAGGGCTTTGGTTGCAGAGCCTGATGTCTTGCTACTTGATGAACCAACCAATCATTTGGATATAACAGCGACTTTGTGGCTTGAAAAAGTAGTCAATGATTTTAATGGTACTGTAGTATTAATTACCCATGATAGAACCTTTCTTGATAAGACTGTTAATAAAATTGTGGAATTAGATCGTGGGCGACTTAATGTATATCCTGGAAGCTTTGCTAAATATCAAGAGTATAAAGCACTACAATTAGCTGATGAAGCTAAAATAAACCATGAATTTGATAAATTTTTAGCTCAAGAAGAAGTTTGGATTAGAAAAGGTATTGAAGCTAGGCGCACCAGAAATGAAGGGCGGGTTAGACGACTTGAGCAATTAAGAATTGATAGAGCTGCTCGTCGTGATAGGGTTGGTAAGGTAAACTTTCAGGTGGATCGTGGTTCATTATCTGGTAAGATAGTTGCTGAACTTGAAAAAGTAAATATTAGCTTTGACAATAGAGATATTGTGACAAACTTCACAACAACCGTTATGCGTGGGGATAAAATAGGGCTAATAGGCCCTAATGGTATTGGTAAATCAACATTACTTAAGATAATCCTTGGAGAGCAAAAGCCAGATAATGGTACAACTAAATTAGGTACCAAAGTTGAAATTGCTTATTTTGATCAATTTCGTGAGCAGCTTGATGAAGAGGCAACTATTGCTGAAGTGGTTAGTCAAGGTCAGGACTTTATTGAAGTAAATGGTAGAAAGATTCATGTAGCTACTTATTTGGAAGATTTCTTATTTGCTCCAGCCAGGTTTAGATCTCAAGTTAAATCGTTATCTGGTGGTGAACGTAATCGCCTTCTTTTAGCGCGCTTGTTTTCGTGCCCAGCCAATGTACTAGTACTAGATGAACCAACTAATGATCTTGATATTGAAACTTTAGAGCTTCTTGAAGATTTATTAATTAATTATACGGGTACTGTTTTTCTTGTAAGTCATGATAGAACTTTTCTTGATAATGTCGTTACCCAGTCCTATGTGTTTTTGGGTGGTGGTGAGATTCTGGAGTTAGCAGGTGGTTATTCAGATTGGCTTGATTATAAGGCTAGAATAACTCCTTTAGCAAATACGAATAAATCTGTAGCAAGTACTAAAGAGGCACAAATAATCAAAAAACCACGCTCAAAATTATCTTTTAAAGAAAAAACTGAATTAGAAGGTTTACCAAAGATTTTGGAGCTTCTTGAGGAAGAGCAAGGTATGTTACAGCAAAAATTAGCAGATAATCTATATAAAACAGATCCAGAAAAAGCGATACAATATCAAACGCGCTTAACACAAATAGATGAAGAGTTATTAGTAAAATTGGCGCGTTGGGAAGAATTAGAGGGTAATTAAATGCTATTAGTAATACATCAATATATATGCGCACAAATACAAGCTATTTTGGGAATAACAGAAGCTCATGGAGTTGTTGTTATTGCATATCTTGTATTAATAGGGATTGTGTTTGCGATTGCTGTTGGGGTTTATATTGCATCGTGTTTATTAGTAGTTCCTCTTGTTCAAAGATCTTTTAAGCATACTAAATCAATTTATCTGCACGTAATTTCCAAAAATAAAACCATGAGTGCATTGTCGCATTTTATTAGTGCTAGTGTGTTTTATGTTGGAATCCAGTTTATAAAAGAGCAAAGTGGAGCTGATTATGCATACTTACAACAAATTGCACATTCAATTGCTGTTTTGTATGTTTTTCTTAGCTTAATGTTTATTATTAGTTATATGATTTGGTCACTTAATCAATATTATGTCAAGAAGTTTCATTTCTCGAATCAATATCCAATTTATAGTTATCTTAAAGTTACAATTGTAATCGCATGGTTGATTTGGGGGATTTTGATAGCTGCATATTTTGCTAATACTTCTCCACTTGCGCTTTTAACTGGTCTTGGTGCGGTATCGGCTATATTTTTATTATTATTTCGTGATTCATTACTTGGGATTGTAGCAAGTATTCAAGTTACAGCGTCTAATATAGTAAGAATAGGGGATAGGATAATTCTTGATAAATATAGTGTTGATGGGGAAGTGATTGATATTGCAATTACTACAGTTAAGGTGCAAAATTCGGATAATACTATTGCAACTATTCCGACATATGCTCTGATTTCAGAGGTGGTTAGAAACTGGCGTGGTGTCATTGATATTGGTGGGCGGAGAATTAAACGTTCCTTACACTTAGACATAGAGAGTATTGGTGTTTGTGATAAAGAGTTGCTTAAAGAACTAAGTGAAATAGAAGTGCTTCATGACTATATAGATACTCATCTAGGTGAGGAGATTATTAATCTAGCACTGTATCGCACCTATCTACTTGATTACTTAACAAAACATCCTGGTATTAATAATAAATTAGTTACAGTAGTACGTCATTTAGATTCAGGAGCAACTGGTCTTCCCGTTGAGATTTATGCCTTTAGTAATGATACTTCATTTGCTGGGTACGAGGCAATTCAAGCTGATATTTTTGAGCATTGTTTTGCGGCTCTTGGACGTTTTAATCTAAAAATACTTCAGTATCCAACTGCATAAAATATTTAATTTTAAGCATATTTATGAAAAAGGTGTTTATGTTGATAGAAATAAATTATAAATTGCGTAAATGGTATTTTAGTCTATGGTTCTGGGTGCTGGTATTTATGATATTAGGCATAGCATTTGGAGGATATAAACCAGATCTAGCTCGTCAAGCTAAGCCTATTATTGATTATTTTATTGAAGTTATAAAGATTTTAGTTTGTCCTATTATTTTCCTAACTGTTGTAACTGGTATAGTTGGTATGGGGAGTTTAAAAAAACTAGGTACTATAGGTGGCAAAGCTTTTTTATACTT
>CANMQR010000098.1 GCA_947499925.1 Neisseriaceae bacterium | reverse complement strand
TGTTATTAACGGTTCAAATTCAGGGGCTTGATGATATTCCAAGTGAAGATATTGCACCTGTTGAAAATATGATTACGTCTCCTACGAATTCTGTGACTACTAGGGAAGAGCTTAATCGCAATGCGCCATGCCATTGTGGTAGTGGGAAGAAATATAAGCACTGTCATGGTAAACTTAGTTAATGAGTTTTGAAGTTCTAAAAACCGATGGTAATGCTCGTTTGGGGCGGCTACATTTAGCTCATGGAGTTGTTGAGACTCCTATCTTTATGCCAGTTGGGACTTATGGTGCTGTAAAGTCATTATCGCCAAATGATCTTGATTTAGCTCAAATTATCTTGGGCAATACCTTTCATTTATGGTTACGCCCAGGCCTTGATGTTATAGCTAAAGCTGGTGGATTGCATCAGTTTATTGGGTGGAATAAACCAATTCTTACTGACTCTGGTGGTTTTCAAGTATTTAGCTTGGGCAAACTACGTAAGATTACCGAAGAAGGGGTTTATTTTCAAAACCCAATCGATGGCTCGAAGTTATTTCTCTCTCCAGAAAAGTCCATGGAAATTCAATCTGTGCTTAATTCAGATGTCGTAATGATTTTTGATGAATGTACGCCGTATCCTGCAAGCTTTCAAGTTGCACGAGAGTCAATGGAATTAAGCTTAAGATGGGCAAAACGCTCTCGTGAAGCTCATGACAGCTACAATAACCCCAATTTGTTATTTGGAATTGTTCAAGGTGGTATTTATCCTGAATTACGCCAAAAATCACTAGATTCGCTTATGGAAATAGGTTTTGATGGTATTGCAATTGGTGGTTTATCGGTTGGAGAGCCAAAACATGAGATGTACTCGATGTTAGATAGCCTACAACCTATGTTACCACCAGAAAAGCCTCATTATTTGATGGGGGTTGGTACACCAGAAGATTTGGTATATGGTGTAGCTAGTGGAATTGATATGTTTGATTGTGTGATGCCAACTCGTAATGCTCGTAATGGATGGTTATTCACACGCTTTGGTGATATAAAAATCAAAAATGCTAAATACAAGGACGACATGACACCACTAGATAGTAGTTGTGAATGTTATACTTGTAAAAATTTCTCAAGAGCTTATTTACACCATTTATTTAAAATTGGTGAGATTTTAGGCTCGAGACTAAATACTATTCATAATCTACATTATTATCTAACACTGATGGCAGAAATACGTGAAGCTATTAGTGAGGGTAAATTCAAAGATTTTGTCTCAAAATTCCACCTAGACCGAAAAACCTTATCTTAATTTCTTATAAAGTGCAGTTTGCGCTAATATGAGTTTTTAGGGCAAGGGCATGGATCCCAAACTCTCTGTGAGGCAACATTATGTTTTTGTTTGGGATGACGTTCTTTAGTCGTCATCCCAGACCTACGATAGATGCTGCTTAAATGTGAGTCTGGGATCCATGCCCTATAAAGTCGAAGAAATATTATTGGATTATGAAGCAATTAGTAATTCATGCCTATACTGAATATTGCGCCATAAGTTGTTTGATTGGCTGCATAATCTTGGCTAGAGTTTGGTTGAAAAATATCATAAAATCCTTTTATGCCTATTTCAAAATTATTAACAACATTATATTTGGTACCTAAAGAAGATGTACTGCGCCATCAGCTTAATCCTAAGCTTGATTTATCATCTAACTCAGCAAATAATTGATCAAAATATACTTGCCAGTCTTTTGTCACTGCGCGCTCTACTCGAGCACCAGCTCCATATTGCCAAAAATAATCATGAGAAAGAATGTAACTAATGCTTATGGTTTGAAGAGCGTTGTAGGAGTTAATGTCAGCAATGACTCCAGCGTTAAAATATGGAATAATCTGTACATCTTTTTTTGGTAGTACAAATGCATAAACGATATTTGCTGTAGCACTACCAGGAAATCCAAAATAAGTTGGAGCAATGTAGCTTGTACTGCTACTTGGAGTATTAGTTTGAGTTATTCCGGTAATTAATTGTCCATTTATTGAAGCATAGATATTATTATCAAAAATATGAGAGAAATCAATATTTATAAATTGAAGAGAGCTATTTATTGTATGATTGCCACCGCTAGAATATGAATTATTTGCTGAAGCTAAACCATATCCAATAGCGTATGAATTATCAAATTTTGCAAGATATGTATTTAGATAGTTGTGTAAATGCGTATTTAGCCCATACAGTTGTGTAAAAGATTTGCTTTTAGGTGGTGTATTAGGTTAAAATAACGGACTAAAGATTTTAACAAACATTTTTATACAGCAGTATTTTTAATACGCGTAAGTATAACATTTTAAATATGGGTGAATTAAATGGCAAGAGTATGTCAAGTTACTGGTAAAAAAACAATTTCCGGTAATAATGTTTCTCATGCAAACAACAAAACTAAGCGTCGTTTTCTACCGAATTTACATTATCGTAAATTTTGGATAGAGAGTGAAAGTCGCTTTATTAGTTTGCGTGTTTCAAATGCTGGGTTACGCACTATCGACAAAAAAGGTATTGATGTAGTTTTGGCCGAATTAGGATTAGGTAAAGTGGTTGGAGGTATTATCAATGCGTGAAAAGATTAAATTAGAATCATCGGCTGGTACTGGGCATTTTTATACTACTACCAAGAATAAACGCACTCAAACAGAAAAGTTATCTATTACTAAGTTTGACCCTAAAGCACGTAAACACGTTCTTTATAAAGAAACTAAACTTAAATAGTCTTATTTTAAGTGTGTATCAAAATTAAAAAACCCTGCTTTTGCAGGGTTTTTTGTTAGCTGAGCTACTTTTATTTAGGGTTAATGCTATAAACATTTCCAGCTACAGTTGTTGCAACTATACCTTTAGTAGCTCGTGCTAATGAGTTAACAGCTGAGTTGTCATTAGCTCCGTTCTTGGTTAATTGAATTGCCCCCCAAGAAGGGTTGTTAGAGCTGTTTTCTAAAACGTATACCATTCCGTTTTTGGTTCCAACATATACATAATTTGTAAGAATATCAGCAACTATAGATATTGGGTTACTAGGAGCGTATGGAAGATTACTTAGATTAGTAAAAATACAGTTACTCTCGCAAGTTGTATTATCTAGAGGAGTTTCAAAAGCAAATATATTTCCAGAAGAAATCCAATACCCATATCCATTTCTGCTTGCTGGATCTTGACCAAAGGTAACTCCTGTAACTGGTGATGATGATTTATAACCTTGACTTTCTGCAGTAGCATATACATTATAAAGCTCTGTCTTATATTGTAATTCAAAAATGCAGAAATAACCATCAGAGTAACCCAAGCCTAAGATGCCATCTCTATTTTGGGATTGTGGTAATTCAGCTCCAGTGAAACTTGTGATGCCGCCGTGCTCACCACATGGTGACGTGATAGTTGATTCTGAATTTAGTGTATTATTATATAAGATATTATTACTTTCGGTGGTATAAAGAGCTGGTGTGTTATTAATCTGAAGTTTAACAAAACTATTACTTTCATTAGAGCTTGAGAAAAACCCTGTAATATTGTTACTGTGACTTTCTGTAGAATCAAAATAAGCTATCACGCCTGGTGTCGACTCCGTTGTGTATTGGATATAAGGGTATGTTTGATTGATAAGATTTTCATAAGCATAGGTACTTATATATATAGGTTTTGACTGAAGTGTGACACTATCTTTTACGTAAGACTCCCCGCCATTTGGTGCATAAATAATGTATGTATTATTACCTTCTAATTTACTATAGTAGCCAGAGCCTGTCGTAGCAGTAGCCCCTATTGGAGGTGCAAGGTAAGTTGCGGTAAATGGTGCCTGTGGCACAGATGAATTATTGCTACTGCTTCCAGATGTACATGCCGCAATTGTCGTAGCAAAGGCGGTATAAGTAATTGCTTTTAAAATATTTTTATTCATGATAAACTCTTTCATTAATGTAAAAAAATACCAGTTATTATTATAACTGATATTTTTCTTTAACGTTGAACTAGATTTGTAGTAATTATGCTTTTTTAGTTTCAAGCTTTTCTTTAATACGTGCTGATTTACCTGAACGGCCACGTAAGTAGTATAATTTAGCACGACTAACCGCACCTTTACGTTTTACTTCGATATTATCTACTAATGGAGAGTAGGTTTGGAATGTACGCTCAACACCTTCACCAGCAGAAATTTTTCTAACTGTAAAAGCAGAGTTAAGACCACGATTTTTCTTAGCTATTACAACACCTTCATATGCCTGTAAACGCTCACGAGTTCCCTCTTTTACCTTAACTTGTACAACAATTGTATCACCAGGGGCGAAGGTTGGTATGGTTTTGTTTAAACGAACAATCTCTTCTTGTTCT